>JANQKO010000215.1 GCA_028281075.1 Alphaproteobacteria bacterium
GCGGCCGAGAGCGCCCGGCTGCAGTCGCTGCAGATCCAGCAGCAGATCGGCGTGCAGTCGCTCGCCATCGCCAACTCCGGACCGCAGACCATCCTCGCGTTGTTCGGCTAGGCGTCGTCGGTGCGTGGCGCCGGGTATCCGGTTCCACGCGCCGACCGCCACGTCGGCATGGCGCGGCTCTCGACCATCAGCCAGCGGACGGAGTATCGATGTCATTTGAGCAATACCAGGCGACCCAGGTCGCGACGGAAGACTCGAGACAGACGGAGTACCGGCTCTTCGCCCAGGTCACGCGCGCCCTGCTGGACGCGCAGGCCGCCGGCGACCATGGTCAGTTCGTCCGCGCCGTGCATTGGAACCGGCGGCTCTGGCTGACCTTGCAGGCGGATTGCGCGTCGGACGACAACCGTCTGCCGGAGCAGATCCGGGCCGGCATCATCTCGCTGGCGATCTGGGTGGACAAGTATGCCCGGGAGGTGTTGAGCCGGAAGGCCGACCCAACGCCGCTGATCGAGGTGAACCGGAACATCATGACCGGGCTGGCGGCGTCGGTCGCCGCCGATGCGCCCCCGGGCGTGCCCGATATGCCGAACGTAAGCGAAGCGACAGAGGAGACAGTGCGTGTCGTCTAGCGACAAACCCATGCACGAGGTCAACCGACATGCAGAACGTATCGACTACTCAACCACCTTCGCCGACCCTCCAGAACCGGCTTCTCGAGAAGCCTGAGGAGGAGAAGCAACCGTCGGCGTCGGTTCAGGGCGCCAACCCCGAAGAGAAGCTGCGGGATGATCGGGTCGCGAAGATCGATCAGTTGCAGCGGCTGTTCGAGCGGGCCAATGGCGGCGACAACCTGCGCCTGTCGATCGATTTCGACGAGCAGACGAACCGCTTCATCTATCGCGGCCTGGATCCGTCGACCGGCGAGGTCGTGCGCGAATACCCGCCCGAGGAACTGCGCACCAGCCTCGGCCGGCTACGCGACATCGCCGGCCTTTCGGTCGACGAACTGCTCTAACCGGCGTTTCGCCGCCGCTTGGGGCGCCGGGTCCGGCCGTCGCCGGATTCCGGGCCATCGCGCCGGCGCGCGCCGGGCGACGGCCTGTCAGGCGTGTGCCGGTGGCCGACCCGATCTGAAGCGGGTCGATTGGGGTCGTATCTGAATCAGCGATATTTACGAAACCTTGCGGCGACCGCCCCTGTCGATGCCGGGACGCGGTACCGGTCTCTCGGGTCAGACGACCCGGTTCAGGGCCAGCGACACGGCCTTCTCGCCGCGGCCGATGACCGGGCGCATCATGGCGTTGCCGTCATAGCCCTTGACCATGCGGTCGCGGCTGGCGACGTCCTCGGTGATGGCGCGGATCATCCGTTCCGTGACCGTCTTGGCCGACTGCACGCGGCGGCGATGCTCCTCGAGCACGTCCTGAAACCGCCGGGTGGCGGCGCGCAACTGGGCGATGGCGGCCGGCTCGACGGTCGCGAGCGCCGACTTGTCGCGCGCCAGCGCGGCCGTGTGGCGCTCGTAGGCGTCGGTCAGCCGCTCCTTCTCGTCGCGGTAGACCTCCAGATCCATGGGCCGGCGGTCCCGCAGGATGTCGTTTTCGGTCGCCACCAGCTCGCCCAGCCGGTGGGCGACGTCGGTGAGGTTCTTGATCAGGACTTCGGCGCTCATGGGACAAGTGACTCCTGGGCTTTGATGAGTTCAGCGTAAATCGTGTCGGCCAGGCCGATACCGCCGGCCGCCGACAGGTGTTCGGCATACTGCTGGTTCAGCATCGACCGGTAGAGTTTCTCGCTCTGGCCGCCGCCGAACGGGCCATCGGTCTCGATGCCCGCCGTCATCTGTTCCAGCATCTGCGTCAGAAAAAAGGCCTCGAACTTGCGGGCCGCGGCCATCGCCTTGCCGTCGACGGCGGCGGCGCCGGCGTTGTTGGTGCCGGTATTGGCGGCGGGCAGGGGCGGGGGCAGGCTGTCGATCATGGCTACTGCACCACGATTTCGGCCTGCAGGGCACCGGCCGTCTTGATCGTCTGCAGGATCGAGATCAGGTCGCGGGGACCGACGCCGAGCGCGTTCAGGCCGTCGACCAGGGATTGCAGGCTGACGCCCTTGCGCAGCACCAGCATGCGGTTCTCGTCCTGCTCGTCGACCTCGACGTCCGTGCGCGGGACGACGGCGGTCTGGCCCTGCTCGGCAAAGGCGTTGGGCTGGGAGACCTGCGGCGTTTCGGTGACGCGCACGGTCAGATTGCCCTGGGCGATGGCGACTTCGTCGATCCGCACGCCGGCGCCCATGACGATGATGCCGGCCTGCTCGTCGATGACCACGCGGGCCGGCTGGTCCGGCTCGACCGTCAACTGCTCGATATCGGTCATCAGCTCGATCAGCGGCCGCTTGTCGCCGGCCGGCGGCACGAACATCACCGTCGACGGGTCGAGCGGCCGGGCCTGCGGCCCGCCAATGAAGGTGTTGATCGCCCGGGAAATGCGCCGCGCGGTGGTCAGGTCCGGATTGCGCAGGGTAATGCGCAGGTCCTCGAGCGCGGCCAGCTCGAACGGGATCTCGCGCTCGACGATGGCGCCATTGGCGATGCGGGCGCTGGTGGGGACGCCCTTGACCACGGTCTGGGCATCGCCGCCGACGGAGAAGCCGCCGACCGCCAGCGGTCCCTGGGCGACCGCGTAGACCTCGCCGTCGGCACCGAACAGCGGGGTGATCAGCAGGGTGCCGCCGAGCAGGCTTTCGGAATCGCCGAAGGCGCTGACGGTCACGTCGATCCGCGTTCCCTGCCGCGCGAACGCCGGCAGGTTGGCCGTGACCATCACGGCCGCGACATTGTCGGTGTTCAAGGTGGCGTCGCGCGTGTTCACGCCCAGCCGTTCCAGCATGGCCGCCAGGCTCTGCCGCGTGAAGGGCGCGTTGCGCAGGCTGTCGCCGGTGCCGTTCAGCCCGACGACCAGGCCGTAGCCGATCAGCATGTTTTCCCGGATGCCTTCGAAGTCGGCGATGTCCTTGACCCGCGACACGGCCTCGGCCGGGTTCGGCAGCGCCA
>JANQKO010000035.1 GCA_028281075.1 Alphaproteobacteria bacterium
CTTTTAAAGGGCTACAACTTTTTACTCAATAGTTTTTCGCTTTGCCGCTCCCTTTTTCAGATATTTTTATTTTGAGGGCACCCCAAAAAATGTCCCCTAAAATGCCAAATTTTTGAAAAATTTAATTTTTTTCCAATCAAGCTGTAATTCGATACGATGGGACGTTTTAACATATGTAACTCAATGAGATGAGCGAATTAAGCTAAAATTTTTGTTTTGACTAATTCATTGAGTGTAAAAATTTGAAAAAATTGGAATTTTTGGACCCATTAAAAATTGGGAAAATCTGAAAATTTTCGAAATTTTTTTGATTTTCAGCTTGCCGAAGAAATCCGCCAGCGCCGTCGGCTTCGGCGCGAACATCACCACCTCGGTCACGTCGCGGGCGCCGTTGTCGTGGCGCTGATACTCCGGTTTCCAGAAATGTTCGGGCGCGTGCTGCTGGCAGACGAAGAAGGTCGTGCCCGGCATCTGCCGCTCGGTCAGGAAGGCGAGCGAGAACGCGACCTCGACCTCGCTGCCGTCGGGCAGCCCGGCCATGCGGGAGAAGTCGACCGGCTCGTAGGTCTCCAGCCCCATGCCGACGAATTCGGCCTGGTCCGCGCGGGCGTCGCCGCTCTCGAAGACCAGCGCCGACATGCCCTGACGCGCCGTCAGGTAGCTCTGCGCCGCGGCGGCGAAGCTGTAGCGGCCGGGCGCCATGGGCGGGACCTTGCCGGCATCCTCGACGATCAGCAGTTCCAGGAAATTGTTCTGGAGCTGGACCAGCGTGTTGGCCGTGCCGAACGGATGCACCGCCTTCGGCGTGGTCGTGAAACCGAACGACCGGTAGGCCTGCTGCGCCGCCTCGAGGTCGTGAATGCATAGAACGAGGTGATCGATGCCTCTCGCCGTCATGACGCCTCCCACGGAACCGAATGGCTCATCGATAGCGCAGGCCGGCGCGGAAGGAAACCCGCGATGCGCGGCCGGTGCGGCCACCGGCGAACGGACGGACCGCCATCAGCCGCCGTGAATCGCCCGCCACACGCGCTGCGGGGTCGCCGGCATGTCCAGGTGCCGGACGCCGTGCGGCGCCAGCGCGTCGACGATGGCGTTGATCACCGCCGGCGGCGAGCCCGCCGCGCCCGCCTCGCCGCAGCCCTTGACGCCCAGCGGATTGCGCGGGCTCGGCGTTTCCCGGCGCACGAAGTTGAAGGCCGGCAGGTCGTCGGCCCGCGGCAGCCCGTAATCCATGAACGAGCCGCTCAGCATCTGGCCGGTCTCGTCGTAGACCGTGTGCTCGGTCAGCGCCTGGCCGATACCCTGGGCCAGCCCGCCATGCACCTGGCCCGCCAGCAGCGACGGGTTCAGCGCCCGGCCGAAATCGTGCACGGCCGTGTAGCCGACGATGTCGACGGCGCCGGTCTCGGGATCGACCTCGACCTCGCAGACATGGCAGCCATAGGGAAAGGTGTAGTTCTCGGGCACGAAGCGGGCATTCTCGTCCAGCCCCGGCGTCAGGCCGTCCGGCAGGTTCGCGGGGTCCCGGGCGGCGCGGGCGACGTCGCCCAGCGTGATGCCGATGTCGGTGCCGGCCACGGTGAAGGCGCCGTCGGCGAATTCGAGATCGGCCTCGGCCGCCTCCAAGAGATGCGCGGCGATGCGCCGGGCCTTCTCGACGATCCTGTCGGCGGCGAGGCAGACGGCGCCGCCGCCCATGGGGATCGACCACGACCCGCCGGTGCCGGTGCCGCTGGCGATAAGGTCGGTGTCGCCCTCGACCACGGTGATCTTCTCGAACGGCAGGCCCAGCCATTCGTTGACGATCTGGCTGAACGCCGTGGCGTGCGCCTGCCCGTTCGCCATCGATCCGGAGAACACCGTCACCGTGCCGTCGGCCTCGAAGCGGATGCGGGCGCCCTCGCCCAGCCCGGCGCCGCCGCCGCAGCGCTCGATATAGTTCGCCATGCCGATACCGCGCAGCCGGCCGCGTTGCGTCGCGCCCGCGCGGCGCGCCTCGATCCCGGCCCAGTCCGATTGTTTCAGCGCCTCGTCCATGACCATGGCGAAGTCGGCCGAGTCGTAGCTGAGGCCCGTCGGCGAGGGGTAGGGAAAGGCGTCCTTGGGGATACAGTTGCGCCGGCGCAGCGCCACCCGGTCGATGCCCAGGTCCCGGGCCGCGGCGTCGATCAGCCGCTCGACCAGGTACAGCACCTCCGGCCGGCCGGCGCCGCGATAGGGATCGGTCGGCACCGTGTTGGTATAGACCGCCTTGACGTCGGCATGGAGCGCCGGAATGGCATAGGTGTTCGACAGCATGACGCAGCCGTTCACCGGCGAAACGGCGCCCCGGTTGGCGATGTAGCCGCCGATGTTGGCGATCGTGGTCAGGCGGATGGCCAGGAACCGGCCGTCGGCGTCCAGCGCCAGTTCGCCCCGGTTGACATTGTCCCGGCCGTGATAGTCGCTGACGAAGGCGTCGCTGCGCTCGCCGATCCACTTCACCGGACGGCCGAGCCGGCGCGCCGCGTAGAGCACCAGGATCTGTTCGGGATAGAGCGAGTTCTTGCCGCCGAAGCCGCCGCCGACGTCCTCGATGACGACACGGACCTGTTCCGGCGCCACGCCGAATATCTCGCCGGCGAGCTGGTCGCGGATGGAATGCGGCATCTGCGAGCCAGTATGCAGGGTGAACTTGCCCGCCGCGGCGTCGAATTCGCCGACGGCGCCCCGGGTCTCGATGGCGCTCAGCACGACCCGGTTGTTGACGACCTCCAGCGCGACCACGTGCGCGGCGCCGGCGATGGCGGCCTCGGTCGCGGCCGGGTCGCCCAGCTCCCATTCGAAACAGACATTGTCGGGATCCTCGGGCCAGATCACCGGCGCATCCGGCCGCGCCGCCGCCGCGCAGTCGGTGACGGCCGGCAGGTCGTCGTAATCGACCTCGATCAGTTCGGCCGCGTCGCGGGCCTGCGCCGGCGTCCCGGCGACCACGAAGGCGACGGGATCGCCGGCATAGCGCACGGTGTCGGCCGCCAGCGCCGCCTGTGGATGCGGCCGGAACGGCGTGCCGGGCTTCCAGGCCAGCGTCGCCAGGCAGGGGATGTCGCCGATGCCGTCGGCCCGCAGGTCGGCCGCGGTATAGACCGCCAGGACGCCCGGCGCGGCGGCGGCCGCCGCCACGTCGATCCGCGCGATGCGGGCATGGCCATGCGGCGAGCGCAGCACACAGCCATGCGCCAGCCCCGCGGGCGCGCGGTCGTCGACGAACCGCCCCTCGCCTTTCAGCAACGGCGCGTCCTCGCGCCGGACAACGGACTGACTGACGCCGAACTGACCCATTACGCCTCTCCACGATCTCCGCTCGTGCCTTAGGATAGCAAATGCAGGTGTGGCAAGCGGAGACGATCGGCCATGGACTTCACGATTCCCGAGGACATTCAGGCGAAGCTCGACGCGCTCGACGCCTTCATCGCGGCCGAGATCAAGCCGCTCGAGGACGAGAACCGGCAATTCTTCGACCATCGCCGCGAATATGCCCGCACCGACTGGCGGGCCGACGGCATCCCGTCGCGGGAATGGGAGGACCTGCTGGCCGAGATGCGGCGGCGGGCGGACGCGGCCGGGCACTTCCGCTTCGCCCTGCCGCGCGCGCTCGGCGGCGAGGCCGGCGGCAATCTCGCCATGGCCGTGATCCGCGAGCACCTGGCGGCGAAGGGCCTGGGCCTGCACAACGACCTGCAGAACGAATCGTCGGTGGTCGGCAACCTGCCGCTGGTGCACATGATCCACGAATTCGGCACGCCGGCGCAGAGAGAGGCATTCCTGGAAGGGATGATCACCGGCGCGCTCAGGGTCGGCTTCGGCCTGACCGAGCCGAACCACGGCAGCGACGCGACCTATCTCGAAACCACGGCGCGTCGCGACGGCGGCGACTGGGTCATCAACGGCGAGAAGCGCTTCAACAGCGGCCTGCACGACGCGACCCACGACCTGGTGTTCGCGCGCACCTCGGGCGAGCCAGGCCAGGCGCGCGGCATCACCGCGTTCCTGGTGCCGACCGACGCGGCCGGCTTCGAGGTGCCCTACATGCACTGGACCTTCAACATGCCGTCGGACCATGCCGAGGTGCGGCTGACCGACGTGCGCGTGCCGGCCGACGCCATCCTGCACGAGGAAGGCGAAGGCCTGGTGCTGGCGCAGCATTTCGTGCACGAGAACCGCATCCGGCAGGCCGCCTCCAGCGTCGGCGTCGCCCGCTACTGCATCGCCGAGAGCGTCGCCTATGCCCGGACCCGGGTCACCTGGGGCAAGCCGCTGGCGACACAGCAGGCGATCCAGTTCCCGCTGACCGAGCTGCACACCGATACCGAGATGGTCCGCAACCTCGTCTACAAGACCGCCTGGCACCTGGACCGGCAGGACCATATGGCGGTCAGCGACCAGGTCTCGATGGCGAACTACCGGGCCAACCGGCTCGCCTGCGAGGCGGCCGACCGCGCGATCCAGGTGCATGGTGGCATCGGCTATACCAGGGCGTTGCCCTTCGAGCACATCTACCGCCACCACCGTCGCTACCGGATCACCGAAGGCGCCGAGGAGATCCATATCCGCAAGATCGCCGGGCAGCTATTCGGCTTTACCGGTCGCAACCGGTAGCGGCACGAGTGCAGTTATCAATCCATCCGAGCGCTCGAACATGCCGCCTCACCATGGCGTCAAATGCCCAGACTTTTTCTCCAGCCGAAGGATTTCGTAACTGGGGCCAAAGTCCGGGCGGTTTGTCATTGTCCCCGGACCACGGTCATGCCGGCCCGCGCGGCCGTGAAGAAGGCGCCGAAGACCTGCCCCCCAATTGTCTTGCCGGCGGCGGCCGGCATCCATGGGCCTGGGCATCCGTCAAACGACGACGTCTTCGGGTTCCCGGTACCGGCAACGGTCTCCCGCCACGGTCATACCGGCGGAGCCTGCCCGGGCGCAGGCCGGGGGCGGCTATTCATAGGCACCCGACCGCCGGCGCGGCGCTTGCCGGCGAAGCCCATGGATGCCGGCCTCCGCCGGCATGACAACGGTGGATTTCTTCGCGCGGGAGATTAATAGGGACAGTCCACCCTAATAGATGAGGGAATCCCAAGGAACCCGAAAACGCCCGGCCTTTTGCCCCAGTTACCTCAGCATGAGGTAACGTGTTGATATCAAAAGTTTTCCCTCACCCTGAGGAGCGGCGCAGCCGCGTCTCGAAGGGGGCTGGCGAGGCACGAGATGACGGCATTTGTCTACATCCTGCGCTGCGCTGACGGCAGCTACTACGTCGGTTCGACCCGAACCGACCTCGAGCGCCGTGTTGCGGAGCACGATGCCGGTACTTACGGCGGATACACAAAGCGCCGACGTCCCGTAGAGCTCGTGTTTCATCAGCACTTCGAACGCATCACCGATGCCATTTCAGCCGAGCGACAGCTGAAAGGATGGAGCCGCGCCAAGAAGGAAGCCTTGATGCGCCGAGACTTCTCGGCTCTGAAAGCGCTATCGAGACGGAGAACATCCGGCACGTCGCCCTTCGAGACGGTCCCTCCGGGACCTCCTCAGGACGAGGACACTTAGACGACGCTCCTCACCCCGAGGAGCGGCGCAGCCGCGTCTCGAAGGGTGCTGGCGAGGCTGTTGCGGTGAGATGACGGCATTCGTCTACATTCTGCGCTGTGCCGACGGAAGCTACTACGTCGGCACGACCCGAACCGACCTTGAGCGGCGCATTGCGCAACACAATGCGGGCACGTACAGCGGCTACGCAAAGCGCCGGCGCCCTGTGGAACTCGTCTTTCATCAGGGTTTTGAACGCATCACCGACGCAATCGCCGCCGAACGGAAGCTCAAGGGATGGAGCCGTGCCAAGAAAGAGGCTCTGATGCGCGGAGACTTCGCGGCGCTGAAAACGCTATCCAAACGGAGAGCATCCGGCACACCGCCCTTCGAGACGACTCCTGCAGGGCCTCCTCAGGGCTAGAAAATGCGCCCATCGTTACGGTGGTAGGCTGTTTATCCAGTACTTCATCAGCAGAACGTTTGAAGCAGCAGCAAAGCCGCTTCCACCATCTCCGCCAAGTATCGACGCTGTTAGCTTTCTGGTATCTGCCGCACCATTAATCGCCAACCTGTAATCATCGTCATCAAAATCATCCCACTTACCAGCAGCAATAAGCACCACTTTCGTGGCTTTCTCAGCACCTAAGGCAAAACTCTCGTCTTTCTCCTCTAAATACCTGTTTATCCAATAGAGTAGGTCTTTACTGCCTTCGCCGAAGATATTGGTAATCACACTTGATATAGCTTCGCCCTGGCTCCGCGAGTCCAATGTATTCTGTGTCGCAGCAGTGATGGCCAAGCCTACATACGCAAATAAGAATCCCAACAAATACGGATCATAACTCAGTATGTCGACATCAACCCTTTCCACTCCATCAATACCTCTCATACGCAACAGCCCTTGTGTCTGCTCCGTCGCAAACCTGACAGCCTTCTTCTTCCTTCCAAAAAGCACGCGCTTTGACCCCAACAAAAAGCCGCCCAGCTTCACGCTGAGCAGCTTCCTGTCCTCACCTGCTGCGCAACCTTCTCAGCAGCGCAGATTGGTAATAGCAGTTAGCACGAGTAGTAAAGCAGCCATCTACAAACCGTTGATAGACAATGCCTTTTACCTGCTCTTTGGCCGTCAGCGCCGTATGTGCTGTGAAGCCTATCACACGCCGCTATTTGAGCAACTTCTGCGTGCATGCCGTCCACTTCCTGCTTCATCACACTTTCCGCATCAGCGCCGCGCGCTCCTTCTTCGCTGCCAACAGCGCCTTCTACAGCTCGCCAGCCTTCACCGCCTCCTTCCAAAGAGCACACGCCCCGACCCCAACAAAAAAGCCACCCAGCTTCACGCTGAGCAGCTTTCCTGTCGTCACCTGCTGCGCAACCTTCTCAGCAGCGCAGATTGGTAATAGCAGTCAGCGCGAGTAGTACTCGATCACCAGGTTCGGCTCCATCTGCACCGGATAGGGCACGTCGGCGAATTTCGGGGTGCGGACGAAGGTGCCGGCCATCTTCTTGAAGTCGACGTCCATGTATTCCGGCACGTCGCGCTCGGGCGACTCGACCGCTTCCAGCACCAGCGGCAGTTCGCGCGACTTCTCCTTGACCTCGATCACGTCGCCTTCCCGGACCCGGAAGCTGGGGATATTGACGCGCCGGCCGTTCACCCGCACATGGCCGTGGTTGATGAACTGGCGGGCCGAGAACACCGTCGGCACGAACTTCATGCGGTAGATCACGGCATCGAGCCGGCGCTCGAGCAGGCCGATCAGGTTCTCGACCGTGTCGCCCCGGGCGCTCACGGCCTCCTGATAGACGCGGCGAAACTGCCGTTCGGTGATGTTGCCGTAATAGCCCCTGAGCTGCTGCTTGGCGGCAAGCTGAACGCCGAAATCCGATGGCTTGCGGCGGCGCTGGCCGTGCTGGCCGGGGCCGTATTCGCGCTTGTTGACCGGGCTCTTCGGACGGCCCCAGAGGTTCTGGCCCAGGCGCCGGTTGAGCTTGTATTTCGACTGAAGACGCTTCGTCATTAACCGTTCTTTCCGGACGTAGGGATGCAGGCAACGGCACGCGCGGCCCGTGGCGGCACGGCAGCGGGCGTCATAGCCCGAAGCGGCCATGTTGTCAAACGGACGGCGATGGTTAATCGCCCCTCGGACGGATCAGGGCGGAGACGATGCCGTGCAGCGTGCGGACCTCCTGGTCGGTCAGGCCGGCGCGCTGGAACATGTTGCGGATGTTGCGGACCATGGTCGGACGCTTCTCCGGCGGCTTCAGGAAGCCGCCGGCGTCGAGCTCGCCCTCCAGACGCGCGAAGAAGCGCAGCAGATCGCCGGCGGCGACGGCATCCGCCGTACGGCCAGCGTCGAGCATGACCGGCGGCCGGTCGTCGCCGGCCTGGAACCATTCGTAGGCGACCAGCAGCACGGCCTGGGCCAGGTTCAGCGAGGAGAAGGCGGGGTTGGTCGGCGCCTCGACGATAGTCGCGGCCAGCGCCACGTCGTCATTGTCGAGGCCGGCCCGCTCGCCGCCGAACAGCACGCCGGCCCGGCCGCCGGCCGCGAGTGTGGCCGCCATGTCGGCGGCGGCGGCACGCGGCGTCAGCACCGGCTTCACCATGTCCCGCCGCCGGGCCGTCGTGGCGTGGACCCGGGTCAGGTCGGCGATCGCCGCCGCCGTCGTATCGAACAGTCGCGCCGCGTCCAGCACCGGATCGGCCCGGCTGGCCATGGCATAGGCATTGTCGTTCGGCCAGCCGTCGCGCGGCGCGACGATACGCAGCTCGGTCAGGCCGAAATTCAGCATGGCGCGGGCGACGGCGCCGATATTCTCGGCCAACTGCGGCTTGACCAGGATGACGACCGGCCCGCCGAGCACGGGATCGCGGCTGGAATCGGTGCCGGCCATGGCGATCGCGGCGGCGCGCTACTCCGCGGCCGCGTCGGCGACGGCCCGCACGCCCTCGCGGTAGAGCTTGTAGATGATGGAGTCGGTCAGCGCGACGAACGAGGCGTCGACGATATTCGGCGAGACGCCGACCGTGAACCAGCGGTGACCGGCGGCATCCGCGCTCTCGATCAGCACCCGGGTCACCGCCTCGGTGCCGCCGTCGAGGATGCGCACCTTGTAGTCGACGAGGCGCAGGTCCTCGATCGCCGCGGCATAGCGGCCGAGATCCTTGCGCAAGGCTTGGTCCAGCGCGTTGACCGGGCCATTGCCCTCGGCGACGGACATGATCTGCCGGCCGTCGACGGTGACCTTCACCGTGGCTTCCGAGACCGTCACCAGCTTGCCCAGCGCGTTGAAGCGCCGCTCGACCGAGACCCGGAAGCCGTCGACCCGGAAATAGTCCGGCACGTCGCCCAGCGTGCGCCGGGCCATCAGCTCGAAGCTGGCCTCGGCGCCGTCATAGGCATAGCCCTCGAACTCGCGCTGCTTCACTTCCTCCAACAGGCGGTCGATCTTCGGATGCCTGGAATCGAGCTCGATGCCGATCTCGGCCAAGCGCGCGAGGATGTTGGAGCGGCCGGACTGGTTCGAGACCAGCACCGTGCGCTGGTTGCCGACGGACTCGGGCGGCACGTGCTCGTAGCTGCGCGGGTCCTTCAGCACCGCCGAGACATGCAGGCCGCCCTTGTGCGCGAAGGCGGCGGCGCCGACATAGGGCGCATGCCGGTCGGGCGCCCGGTTCAGCAGCTCGTCCAGCAGCCGCGACACCGAGGTCAGGCGCTTGAGCTGGTCCTCGCCGATCCCGGTCTCGTACCTGTCGGCGAAGCCGTCCTTCAGCATCAGCGACGGGATCAGCGAGACCAGGTTGGCGTTGCCGCAGCGCTCGCCGAGGCCGTTGATGGTGCCCTGCACGTGCCGGGCGCCGGCCCGCACGGCGGCGAGGCTGTTGGCCACCGCGTTGCCGGTATCGTTGTGAGTGTGGATGCCGAGGCGGTCGTGCGGCAGTGTCGCCGCGACCTCGCCGACAATGCGCTCGACCTCGTGCGGCAGCGTGCCGCCATTGGTGTCGCAGAGCACGACCCAGCGGGCGCCGGCGTCGAGCGCGGCCTTGAGGCAGGACAGCGCGAAGTCGGGGTTCGCCTTGTAGCCGTCGAAGAAATGCTCGGCGTCGAACAGCGCTTCGGCGCCGCGCTCGACCGTGGCGGCGACGCTGTCGCCGACCAGATCGACCGCCTCGCCGAGCGGGATGCCGAAGGCGACGTCGACGTGAAAGTCCCAGGTCTTGCCGACGAGACAGACGGCCGGCGCGCCGGCGCCCAGCACGGCG
>JANQKO010000052.1 GCA_028281075.1 Alphaproteobacteria bacterium
CACCGGCAGCGGCGTCAGGTCCCGGCCGGCATAGCGCCGGGTGTCACGCTGGCGCGCCGCCGCCCGCGGCGTCAGCGGCGCCAGCGTCCGGAACCGCCAGGCCGGCCGGCTGCTGAGGAAGACGACACCGTCCTCGTCGACCACCAGGACGTCCTGGTCGGACGCCCGCCAGCCGGCCTCCAGGTTGCCCACCGCCATCTTCACGACCACGGCGCCGACGATGGCGCGCGCCCGGCGCACCGGATAGGCGAAATAGTAGCCGCGTTCGCCCGATGTCGTGCCCAGGGCGAAGAACCGCCCAAGCTGGCCCTTCATGGCCTGCTGGAAATAGGGCCGGTAGTCGAAGTTGCGGCCGATGAAGGTCTGCGGCGCCGCCCAGTTGCTGGCCGCGATGGTCAGCCCGGCCGCGTCCATGAGATAGATGTCGAGCGCGCCGGAGACCTCGGCGATGCGTTCGAGCTCGCGGTTGGCCGCGTCGCGTGTCGCCGTGGTCGCCGGCTCGGCCAGGACCTCGACGAAGACCGGGTTGGTCGACAGCAGCCGCGGCTGGTAATGGTGCCGGGCCAGCTCGCCGCGCAGGTTCTCGACGACCAGGTTCAGGCTATGGCTGCCGCGCTCGCGGATGTCGGCGAGCGCGATCTCGCGCGCCCAGTAGGCCGTCTGCCACAGCAGGCCGGCGCAGATCGCGATGCCGGCGGCGGCCGCCGCCACGACGGCCAGTCCGCGGTTTCCTGCCTCCGGTGCCAAGCGCATCCATTCTGGATAGCGCAATTCGGCGGTTTCTCATACCGCCACGGTTAACAGCGCCCGGCCCGGCCGGGGCGCGTTGACGGGCCGACGGGCGGTCCCTACTGTTCTGACATCGAAAACTCAGTCCGTTCCGCGTCGAGGCGTTCGATGCAGGCGACGGTGGCATCCTCAGGGAAGGAACAACGGCATGGACCCTCGTCTTCGCTTCGGCATCTTTCTGGCGCCGTTCCACAAGCCCGGCATCAACCCGACGCTGGCACTGCAGAACGATATCGAGCTGATCCAGTGGCTCGACCGCTGCGGATACGACGAGGCCTGGATCGGCGAGCACCATTCCGCCGGCTCCGAGATCATCGCCTCGCCCGAGATCTTCATCGCCGCCGCCGCGCAGCACACCAAGCACATCAAGCTCGGCACCGGCGTCGTTAGCCTGTCGTATCACAACCCGCTCTGGGTCGCCGAACGCATCGTCATGCTGGACCATCTGACCCGTGGTCGGGTGATGTTCGGCGCCGGTCCCGGCGCCCTGCCGACCGACGGCACCATGATCGGCCTGTCGCAGTCGCAGACCCGCGACCTGCTGGAGGACAGCCTGGGTGTGATCATGCACTTGCTGCGCAGCGAGGAGCCGATCAGCTTCAAGAACGACCGCTGGGACCTGCGTGACGCCCGCCTGCACCTCCGGCCCTATTCGAACCCGCTGTTCGACGTCTCGGCCGCCGCCGTCGCCTCGCCCGCCGGCCCGCGGCTTGCCGGCCGCCACGGCATCGGCCTGTTGTCGATCGGCGCCACGACGGCCGCAGGCTTCGACGCGCTGGCGCTGCACTGGGACGTGATGGAGGAAGAGGCCCGCGTGCACGGCCAAACGGTCGACCGCTCGAAATGGCGGCTGGTCGGCCTCGTGCATATCGCCGAGACGAAAGAGCAAGCCTATCGTGACGTCGAATACGGCATGGAGCAGTGGTTCCACTATTTCCAGGCCGTCGCCGCCTTCCCGCAGATGGCCGTGCCCGGCAACAACATCCGCGAGATGATCGACTTCGTGAACGAGTCCGGCTTCGGCGCCATCGGCACGCCGGAGATGGCCGTCGGCCAGATCGAGCGGCTGCAGAAGCAGTCGAACGGCGGCTTCGGCGCCTATCTGATGCTGGCCCACAACTGGGCCGACCCGCAGGCCACGAAGAAGAGCTACGAGCTGATCGCCCGCAACGTCATGCCGCATTTCCAGGGCCACTACCGCCCGACCATGGACGCCGCGGCCCGGGCCGAAAAGCTTCGCCCCGAGCTGGCCGAAACCCACATGAAGGCGGTCGAGACCATGACCGAGAAATACGCGCAGGAAAAGGCGGCGCGGGAGTAGCGCGCTTCACCTCGGCCAGCCCTCTCCCTCCCACGAGCCGACGCTCGCGGGAGGGAGAGGGCCAACCTGGCTTTCAACACCGATGACCGACGCCGCCGCCCTGCATGCCGACGCCATCGTCATCGACGCCACCTGCCCGCTGGCGGTCGAAACCCGCTACCTCGACTGGTGGCGCGACGGCGGCGCCACCGCCATCGCGCCGACGATCCGCGGCCTGCGCGGCGATGCGCGGACGGCGCTGCGGGAGGTTGGCGGCTGGCACCGATATGCCAACGGACGCGACGACACCGTGATCGTCACGACCGCCGCCGGGATCGAACGGGCCAAGCGCGACGGCAAGCTGGGCCTGATCCTGCATACCCAGGGCACGCAGCTCTTCGAAGACCAGCTCGACCTGGTCGACGGTTTCCACGCCGCTGGCCTGCGCATGGTGCAGTTGACCTACAACCGCAAGAACCTGGTCGGCGACGGCGCCGCGGAGCGTACCGACGCCGGCCTGAGCTATTTCGGCATCGACCTGGTCACACGCCTCAACGCGCTCGGCATCGTCGTCGACTGCGCGCATACGGGCAACCGCACCAGTCTGGACGCGGTCGAGGCCTCGTCGGCGCCGGTCGTCATCTCGCACGCCAACGCCTACGGGCTGCACCCGAACCGGCGCAACATCGGCGACGACCTGATCAGGGCGATCGCGCGGTCCGGCGGCCTGGTCGGCACGGTCGGCTTTCCCGCCTTCCTGACCGCGGCCGGACAACCGACGCTTGACCGGTTCATCGACGACATCGCCTACAAGGCCGATCTGGTCGGCATCGACCATACCGGCATCGGCATCGACTATTACGAAGGCCAGCATCCGGTCGCCGAAGACGATGACGCGCGGCGCCAATACGACGCGATGATCCGCTCCGGCCTGTGGCGGGCCGAGGAATATCCACCGCCCCCCTACAAGTATCCCGCCGGTATCGAAACGCCGCGCACGCTTTCCGCCCTTACGGCACGGCTTCTGGAACGTGGCTTCGCCGCGACGGACGTGCGAAAGGTCCTGGGCGGCAACTGGATGCGGGTCTTCCATCAGGTATGGGGCGAATGACCGATATTGCCGCCGTCATCACCCCTCGTACTGATCGTGCCGGCGCACCCAGGCCATGCTATGGGGCAAATCGTCTTCGTCGCGGCCCTTCGGCACCAGGTCCAGGTAGTGGTAGGCGCCGTTCAGCATGTCGAGGCCGCGGGCATAACAGGAATAGGTGTGGAAGATCTCGCCAGCCTCGTTCCGCGCGAACACGCTGACACCCGGCGCCTCGTCGGCCGGGAAGCCGCGGGTTTCGTAGTTATAGGTCATCTCGCCGCTTGCCATTTCCTCCGGCGAGAAAGAGACCTGGAAATCCCGGTTGAAATCGCTGCCCAATGACGACACCCACTTGAAGCGCCAGCCCATCCGCCGCTTGTAAGCGTCGAGCTTGTCGAGCGGCGCCCGCGAGACCGCGACCATGGTCACGTCGCGCTGCGCCAGGTGGACGATGAAACCGTCGTAGCCGTCGGCCCAGAACGAGCAGCTCGGACAGCCCTCCTCCCAGTCCGGCCCGTACATGAAATGCTGTACCAAAAGCTGGCCGCGGCCGTCGAACAGGTCGCCCAGGCTCTCCGCGCCGTTCGGGCCCTGGAAGACATAGTCCTTCTCGACCCGGACCCAGGGCAGCGCGCGGCGCTCCCGGCTCAACTCGTCGCGCTGCCGGGTGAACGCCTTCTCCCGAGCGAGATGCGCCTTGCGCGCCTCCAGCCATTCCTCCCGTGAAACGATCCTGTGTGTCGGCATGACCGAACCTCCCTTCTTCCGCGCTATGGAAACAAGACGAACGGACAGGCAAAGTTTCGACATTGGGGCCATAATTATGCAAGTCCGATCGCCGTGGAAGGAACCGCCGCCATGCCGCCGTCTCCGGAACAGCTCCGCCACATGCTGCGCCAGATGCAGACCATCCGCCGGTTCGAGGAACGGGCCTCGGCCGATTACCATGCCGGCGAGATCTATGGCGTGGTGCATTGCTATATCGGCGAGGAGGCGGTCGCCGTCGGCGTCTGCGCCGCGCTCGAGCGCGACGACCAGATCATCAGCACGCATCGCGGCCACGGCCACTGCATCGCCAAGGGTGCCGACCTGAACCGCATGATGGCCGAGCTCTACGGCCGCGAGACCGGCTATTGCAAGGGCAAGGGCGGTTCCATGCATATCGCCGATTTCGACATCGGCATGCTGGGCGCGAACGGCATCGTCGCCGGCGGCATCTCGATCGTCACCGGCGCCGGCCTGGCGGCACAACTCGCCGGCAACGGCCGGGTCGCCGTCTCGTTCTTCGGCGACGGCGCGGCCAACGCCGGTCCGTTCCACGAAAGCATCAATGTGGCGGCGGCCTGGAAGCTGCCCATGCTCTATGTCTGCGAGAACAACCTCTACGCCGCCCAGACGCCGGCCGACGGCACCACGGCGACGATCGACATCGCCGCCCGCGGCGCCGGCTACGGCATCCCGGGCGTGGTCGTCGACGGCAACGACGTGCTGGCGGTCCACGAGGCCGCGCGCGAAGCCGTCGCCCGCGCGCGGGCCGGCGACGGCCCGACGCTGATCGAGTGCAAGACCTATCGCTGGCGGGCACATACCGAACGGCCGACCCAGCCCGACTACCGGCCGCCGGACGAGATCACGGCCTGGAAGAAGCTCGATCCGGTCGCCCGCCTGGTCGAACACCTGAAATCCCATCAGGGCCAGTTCAGCGACGACGAATGGCGGCGCATGGACCAGGAGATCCTGGCCGAGATCGAGACCTCGGTCGGCTATGCCAGGTCGAGCCCGTTTCCGGCGCCGGAAGCGGCGCTGGAAGACGTCTTCGCCGATTGAGGGGGCCGCAGCGATGCGTACCGTCACCTACATGCAGGCCGGCCTCGACGCCGTGGCCGAGGAAATGCGCCGCGACCCGACGACCTTTCACCTCTCCACCGATGCGCCGCGGCCGCTGCTGAAGGAGTTCGGCGCCGACCGCGTCCGGGCGACGCCGATCGCCGAAAGCGCCTTCACCGGCATGGCCATCGGCGCCGCCGGCTCGGGCTTCCGGCCGATCGTCAACTGGTCCATGGTCACGTTCTCGTTCGTCGCCATGGATCAGATCGTCAACCAGGCGGCCAAGATCCACTACATGTTCGGCGGCCAGGCCAGCTTCCCGATCCTGTTCCGGACCTCGGTCGGCGGCGGCACCAAGCTCGCCGCCCAGCATTCGCAGAGCCCCTATTCCATGTTCATGAACGTCGCCGGCCTGAAGATGATCCTGCCGTCGACGCCGCATGACCTGAAGGGCCTGCTGAAGACCGCGATCCGCGACAACAATCCGGTCATCTCGTTCGAATCCGCCCGCCTCATGGCCTCGGAAGGCCCGGTGCCGGACGGCGATCACGCCCTGCCGCTGGGCCAGGCCGACGTCAAGCGCAAGGGCGCCGACGTCACCGTCGTCGCCCTGGCCTGGCTGGTGCACGAGGCGCTGGCCGCCGCCGACGACCTGGCGCGCGACGGCATCCAGGTCGAGGTCGTCGATCCGCGCACGCTGGTGCCCATGGACGCCGACACGATCCGCGCCTCGGTGCGCAAGACCGGGCGCCTCGTCATCGCCGACGAGGCCGGCCCGACGGCCGGCGCCGCGGCCGAGATCGCCGCCCTGGTGACGGAAGATCCCGAGACCTTCGCGGCGCTGAAAGCGCCGCCGAAGCGGGTCTGCGCCCTGCCGGTGCCCGTGCCCTACAGCCCCGGCCTCGAGGACCACGTCTTTCCGGACCGGAACAAGATCACCGCCGCCGTCCGCGCGGTCATGGCGGCCGGCCCTCAATCCTCGTAGTTGCGCCGCAGCTCGGCGGCGGCGCGGGCCTCGCTGACATATTTCGTGCCGCCGAGCCAGACGTCGCGCACCTTGCCGCGACCGTTCCGCACCAGGCGGGCCGGCTCGCCGGGGCTGCCATAGCCGCTGCTCCGGCGGATCCGGCCCGTGTCGCGGCCGGTGATCTCGATCTCGGTCGCGTCCATGAACGGATTGAACATGCCCGGCCAGGCGACCAGCACGTGATCGCGCACCGGCACCAGGTCGACCGGCCCCCACAGGCGCCACCAGCGGCCGGTCCAGTCACGGGTCCGGACGGTGGGCGCGCCGCGCGCCGCGAAGCCGCGCAGGATATGGATCACGCTGTCGGACCAGGCGTTGGCGAAGCCGTCGACGGCATTGGTCAGCACCGAAACCGCGAGGTCGCGGCCCGGCAGCACCACCGTCCGGCTGAGACAGCTCTGGAAGCCGCCGCCATGGCCGAACCAGTCCCAGTCGCCGGTGCGGCCGATGGTGATGCCCAGGCCGTAATGCTGTCCCAGGGTGGACTGGTCGTCGCGCCAGTGCCGCCGGACCATCTCGCGACGGCTCGCCGGGGTCAGGATGCTGCGCGGCGCGGCCGGATCGAGGCTGGCGAAGAAGCGCGCCAGATCGGCCGCCGTGGAGACGAACCCCGTCGCCGGCGCCAGCGCCTGCGTGGGATTGTCGCCCGGAATGATCACCCGCCGTCCCAGCGGCAGGTGGCTGCTGTGACCACGCGCCAGCGGCGCGCCCCTGGCCGGCGGCACGTCGGGCGTGGTCTCCGTCAGGTTCGACGCCGCGACCACCTCGCGCGCGATCCAGTCGGCATAGGGCTCGCCGGTCACGGCCACCACCAGCAGGCCGATCAGGCCATAGCCGTGATTGGAGTATTTGAACCGGGTATTGGCGGCGATCACCGGCGGTTCCGCCAGCGCGCGGCGCAGCGCCTGTTCACTGGCGAACGGCCGCCGGTCCTGCCATTGGCCGGCGTCCGCGCCGTCGCGGATCAGGCCGGCGCTGTGCGACAGCACCTGCGCCACCGTGGCCTCGGCGACGTTGGGATGCAGGCCGTCGACATACCGGCCGACCGGATCGTCGAGGCGCAGCAGGCCGCGCTCCCGCAGCAGCATCACGCCGGCGGCGGTGAAGCTCTTCGAATGCGAGGCGGCCCGGAACCGGTGCCGTGGCGTCAGCTTCCGGCCCGCGACCAGATCCGCGTGCCCGTAGGCACGTTCCAGTACCACGCGGCCCTTGTGCGCGACGGCGATCGCGCAGCCCGGCTGCTGCATCCGCTTGACATGATGATCGAGCCAGTGTTCGACATAGGCTAACGCCGCCTTCATCCAGGCGTCCATAAACAACCCCTTTCGTCACGATTCACCGCGCCAACCATAGCGCACCGTGTCCGGGCATGCGGCGCCGGCTTGCCGCGGGACCGTTAACGCGGTAGGCCATGAACGGTCCCCGATCCCACCGATCGTAAAAGCCAGCAGACGGATGCCCGCCATGACGAACCTCGATCCAATCCTGCAACTCGACACCCTCGCGCTGCGCGACCGCCTGGCCGACGGCCGGCTGGGCGCAGCCGAGCTGGCCCGCGCCTGCCTCGCCCGCATCGAGGCGCGCGAGCCCGAGGTGCGGGCCTGGGCCTGGCTCGACTCCGAGCATGTCATGCGGCAGGCCGACGCGCTCGACGGCCGGCGCGCCGGCGGCCATGCCCTCGGTCCACTGCACGGCCTGCCCGTCGGCATCAAGGACATCATCGATACCGAGGGCATGGGCACGGAAAACGGCACCGTGCTCGATGCCGGCCGCGTGCCGGCGCGCGACGCCGCCTTGGTCGGCCGGCTGAAGCAGGCCGGCGCGCTGATCATGGGCAAAACCGTCACCACCGAGCTCGCCAACCGCGCGCCGGGGCGGACCCGCAATCCGCACAATCCCGAACACACGCCGGGCGGCTCGTCGTCCGGCTCCGCCGCCGCCGTCGCCGACCGGATGCTGCCGCTGGCGATCGGCACCCAGACCGCCGGCTCGGTGATCCGGCCGGCGGCTTACTGCGGGGTCGTCGGCTACAAGCCCAGCTTCGGCGCCATCCCGCGCACCGGCGTGCTGATGCAGTCGCCCAGCCTCGACACCATCGGCGTGTTCGCACGCGACGTCGCTG
>JANQKO010000066.1 GCA_028281075.1 Alphaproteobacteria bacterium
TTGGTCATGACGCAGACCCGTTGCGCCATCTTGCGCACCACGCCCAGGTCGTGGGTGATCAGCAGCATGGCCATTCCGAGCTCGGCCTGGAGCGAGCGCAGAAGTTCCAGGATCTGGGCCTGGATCGTGACGTCGAGGGCGGTGGTCGGCTCGTCGGCGATCAGCAGGTCCGGCTCGTTGGCGAGCGCCATGGCGATCATCACCCGCTGGCGCTGGCCGCCCGACAGCTCGTGGGGATAGGCCCGCAGGCGCGCCGCCGCGTCGGCGATGCCGACCAGCTCCAGCAGCTCCAGCACCCGGGGCCGGGCCTGCCGGCGGGTGAGTCCGCGGTGATAGACCAGGGGCTCGGCGATCTGCCGCTCGATCCGGTAGTGGGGATCGAGGGAGGTCATGGGTTCCTGGAAGATCATGGAAAGCTTGGCGCCGCGATAGCGGTTGAGGGCGCGGGGCGCCAGGCCGAGCAGCTCCTGGCCCCGGTAGCGCACCGCGCCCGTCGCCCGGCCGTTGGCGGCGAGCAGGCCCAGGGCCGCCAGCACCAGCTGGCTCTTGCCCGAGCCGGACTCGCCGACGATGGCGAGCGTCTCGCCGGGCGCCACGGCGAGATCGACCCCGCGCACCGCGTGGACCGTGCCGTCCGGCGTGTCGAAGCGCACGTCCAGCTTGTCGATCTCGAGCAGCGGCGCGGGGGAGGGCTCGGCCACGACGCTCACCGGTCCTTCGGGTCCAGGGCGTCGCGCAGCCCGTCGCCGATGAAGTTCAGGCAGAACAGGGTGGCCGCCAGGAAGATCGAGGGATAGACGAGCATCCAGGGCGCGCCCTGGATGTTGCGCGCGCCCTCGGCGATCAGCACGCCCCAGCTGGTCATGGGCTCCTGCACCCCGAGGCCGAGGAAGGAGAGGAAACTCTCCAGGAGGATCACCTTGGGCACCAGCAAGGTCATGAAGACGGCGACCGGGCCCAGGGTGTTGGGCACGATGTGGCGCCGCAGGATGCCCCGGCTGTCGACCCCGAGCGCCTGGGCGGCCTGGACGTACTCCTGCTGTTTGATGGCTAGCGTCTGGCCGCGCACGATGCGCGCCATGTCGAGCCACTCGATGGCGCCGACGGCGATGAACATGAGCACGACGCTGCGGCCGAAGAAGACCACCAGCAGGATGACGAAGAACATGAAGGGCAGCGAATAGAGGATGTCCACCAGGCGCATCATGACCGCGTCAATGCGCCCGCCGAAGTAGCCGGCGACGGCCCCGTAGGTGACGCCGATGACCAGCGCCACGCCGGTCGCCAGCAGGCCGATCATGAGCGAGATGCGCCCGGCGATAAGGGTGCGGGTCAAGAGGTCGCGGCCGTTGGCGTCGGTGCCGAAGAGGAAGCGCTGCTGGCTCACCGCCGCCTCCAGCACCAGGCGCCGGCCGTCCTCCGACTGCTCCACCGCGACCGAGTCCGCGAAGAGGTCGGCCCGGTCCAGGTAGCGGGTGAGTCGGGGGTCGATGGACCGCTCGGCGATGAGGACGACCCGGAGGCGACCGTCCTCGACCCGCCAGTCCTCGATCTCGACCCGGGCGCGCCTGAGCGCCTTCTCCAGCGCCGGCTCGACGGCTTCGGCGCCGGGGTAAGGGGTCAGGCTCGCCGGCACCTTCACGTAGTCGCGGTAGACCTGGTCGTGGCCGTGGGGCGACAGCCAGGGTCCGACGACGCAGGCGAGCGCGATGACGGCGAGCAGCACGGCGCTCGCCATGGCCGCCCGGTTAGCGCGCAGCCGGCGCCGGGCGTCGGCCCAGAGGGAGCGGCCGGCGATGGCGTCGGCGCTATCGGTCATAGCGCACCCGGGGGTCGATCAGGGCGTAGACCAGGTCGACCAAGAGATTAAAAACCACCACGAAGCCGGCGATCATCACCACGGTGCCCATGACCAGGGTGTAGTCGCGGTTGAGAGCGCCCTGGACGAAGTAGCGGCCGACGCCGGGGATGCCGAAGATGGTCTCGATCACCACCGAGCCGGTGATCAGCGCCGCCGCCGCCGGGCCGAGGTAGGAGACCACCGGCACCAGGGCGCCGCGCAGGGCGTGGACGATCACCACCACGTGGCCGGGCAGTCCGTAGGCCCGGGCGGTGCGTACGTGGTTCGAGCGCAGGGCCTCGATCATGCTGCCGCGGGTCAGGCGGGCGATCACCGCGATCTGGGGCAGGGCCAGGGTGAAGACCGGCAGCAGCTTGTGGGCGAGGGCACCCTCGCCCCAGCCGCCGGCCGGCAGCCAGTCGAGATAGAGGGCGAAGACCAGGGTGAGGACCGGCGCCATGACGAAGTTGGGGATGGTGATGCCGATCATGGCGACGGCCATCACGCCGTAGTCGCCGGGCCGGTTCTGGTAGAGCGCAGCCAGGCTGCCGAGGCCCGTGCCGAGGAAGAAGGCGAGCAGCAGGGCCGAGCCGCCCAACTGGAGGGAGACCGGCAGGCCGCTGCCCAGCAGGTCGCCGACGGAGAAATCCCGGTAGATGAAGGAGGGGCCCAGGTCGCCCCGCAGCAGGTTCTCCAGGTAGAGCAGGTATTGCTGCCAGAGGGGCTTGTCCAGGTGATAGACCTTGAGCAGGTTCTCCATCACCTGAGGGTCGAGCGGGCGCTCCAGGTGAAAGGGCCCGCCCGGCGCCACGCGAATCAAGAAGAAGGCAACCGTGACGATGATGAAGAGGGTCGGGATCGCGCCGACCAGGCGGCGCAGGGCATAGCTCAGCATGGCGCGTCCTGAGAGGGGACGCTCAGCTTTCCATGATTCGCCCCGCCCCGGCTACACCTCCGCTAGGGGCGTGTTATTCCCTAATCGCCATCCAGCGGGTCGCGTGCACGTTCTGGATGTTGTCCTGCCAGCCCTCGAGCTTGTCGGAGACCAAACTGAGGGAGCCGTAGTACATGAGCGGGATGAACGGCAGGTCGCGCATAAAGAGGGACTCGGCCTCGAACAGGATCCGCGCTCGCACCTCCAGGTCGGTCTCGGCGGCGGCCCGGTCCATCAGCGCGTCGTACTCGGGGTTGGCGTAGTTCGCGTAGTTGAAGCCCGGATTGTCGCTTTCGACCATGAAGAGGAAGTTCTGCGGGTCGTTGTAGTCGGCGATCCAACCGGCCCGGGCCACGTCGAAGTCGCCCTTGTCGCGCAGGATGGCGTAGTGGGTGGCGGTGTCGCTGTTGAGCAGGGTCACCTCGACGCCCAGGGGCTGCCACATGTCGGCAATCGCGAGCGCCGTGTTCTTGTGGTTCTCCGAGGTGTTGAAGCGGATCTCGACGGCGAGGGGGTTGTCGGGCCCGAAGCCGGCCTCGGCGAGCAGGGCGACGGCCGCGTCCTCCCGGTCGATCATGCCCTGGTCGTGGTAGTCGGCGATCGCCGGCGCGCCGTAGTTGGCGGTGCCGGGCGGCACGAAGCTGTAGCCCGCCACCATGGTGCCGCCCCAGATCTCCTCGGCGATGAACTCCCGGTCGATGGCCATGGAGAGCGCCATGCGCACCCGCGGGTCGTCGAACGGCGGCTTGCCGGTGTTGACGGCGTAGTAGTAGTTGCCGAGGTAGGGCGCGACGCGAAAGCGCGCGCCCAGGTTCTCCTTCATCCAGGCGACCTGCTCGACGGGGGCGTCGTTGTTGGAGTGGAGCTCGCCGGCCTGGAAGCGCCGGAGCGCCGCCGAGCGGTCCTCGGTGGGATAGAAGTAGACCGTGTCGATCCGCACCTCCTCGGCGGCATGGAACTCTGGGTTCTTGGTGAGCTTCACCTGGGCGTTGGGCACGAAGTCCGCCAGGACATAGGCGCCGTTGCTCACCATGTTGCCCGGCCGCACGAAGTCGGGGCCGTGGGCCTCGACGCTGGGCCGATGGACCGGCAGGCCGGTCTGGTGGGTCAGCAGCTCGAGGAAGAAGGGCGTCGGCGCTTCCAGGGTGATCTCCAGGGTGCGGTCGTCGAGGGCGACGACTCCCAGCTCGCTGGTCGGCAGCGCGCCGCCGTGGATCTCGGCGGCGTTGACAATGGGGTAGAGCACGTTGGCGTACTTGGCGGCGGCCACCGGCGACATGATGCGCCTGAGCGAGTAGACGAAGTCGCCGGCGTGGCCGGTAGCGGCGTGCGCGTCGCCTGCGTGACGAACTTTCCGGCCGGCGCGCCGGACGTCGCGGCGGCGGCCGGGGAGACCCGCGACGCGGTGGCGCGCGGCGCGCACGAGGTCGACGTGGTGCTGCCGTATACGGCCTGGCTCGCCGGCGACCGGGGCCGTGCGGTCGATCTGGTCGCCGCCTGCCACGAGGCCTGCGGCGACGCCGTGCGGCTGAAGGTGATCCTGGAGACCGGCCGGCTGGCGACGCCGGAGAATATCGCGGCGGCGGCCGCGGACGTTATCGCCGGCGGCGCCGATTTCATCAAGACCTCGACCGGCAAGATCGACATCTCGGCCACGCTGGAAGCGGCGGCAGCGATGCTGCGGACGATCCGGTCGGCGGACCGTCCGGTCGGCCTGAAGGTTGCCGGCGGCATCCGCGCCGTGGCCGACGCGGGCGCCTATATGGCCCAGGCGGATGCCATGATGGGCGCCGACTGGCTGTCGCCGGCGACGTTCCGGATCGGCGCCAGCGGGCTGCTGAACGACATCGCCGCGACGCTGGGCGTGGACGTCGACGCGCCCACGGGCACGACCTACTGACATGCTGGCGCAGGAGGTCATACGCCGCAAGCGCGACGGCGAGTCGCTCGGCGAAGAAGACATCGCGTTCATGGTCCGCGGCATCAGCGACGGGTCGGTCAGTGAAAGCCAGGTCGCCGCCTTCGGCATGGCGGTGTTCCTGAACGGCATGACGCGGGCCGAATGCGTGGCGCTGACCGATGCCATGGCCCGGTCGGGCCAGGTCCTGGACTGGCGCGGCGTCGACCTGCGCGGACCGCTGCTGGACAAGCACTCCACCGGCGGTATCGGCGACAAGGTCAGCCTGGTGCTGGCGCCGATGATCGCGGCCTGCGGCGTGCACGTGCCGATGGTCTCGGGCCGCGGTTTGGGTCATACCGGCGGGACGCTCGACAAGCTGGAGGCGATTCCGGGCTACGGCGTGACGCCGGACCTCGAACGGTTTCGCCGCGTCGTCCGTGACGTCGGTTGCGCCATCGTCGGCCAGACCGACGAGATGGCACCGGCCGACCGGCGCTTCTATGCCGTCCGCGACGTCACGGCGACGGTCGAATCGATCCCGCTGATCACCGCCTCGATCCTGTCGAAGAAACGCGCCGCGGGGGTCCAGGCGCTGGTCATGGACGTGAAGACCGGCAGCGGCGCCTTCGCCCGCCAACTCGCCGACGCCCGGGCGCTGGCGACGAGCATCGTCGAGGTGGCGAACGGCGCCGACCTGCCGACGACGGCGCTGATCACGGATATGAACCAGGCCCTGGGCACGACGGCGGGGAACGCGGTCGAAGTGCACGAGGCCATCGCTTTCCTCTCCGGCGGCGCCCGCGCGCGGCGCCTGCACGACGTGGGGCTGGCGCTCGGCGCGGAGATGCTGCGCCTCGGCGGCCTCGCCGCCGACGACGCCACCGCGCGCGGCATGCTGTCCGCCGTGCTGGACGACGGCCGCGCGGCGGACAGGTTCGGCGCCATGGTGGCGGCGTTGGGCGGGCCGGCCGACATCATCGAGAACGCCGACCGCCACCTGCCGCGGGCGCCCGTCGTGAAACCGGTGTTCGCCGACGAAGCCGGCTACGTCGCGGCGATGGACACACGCGCCATCGGCATGGCGATTGTCGAGCTGGGCGGCGGCAGGCGGCTGCCCGGCGACGCGGTCGATCATGCGGTCGGCCTGACCGAGGTGCGTGGCCCCGGCGATCCGGTGGGGCCGGACCGGCCGATCGCCGTCCTGCATGCCGGCGGCGAAGATGCCTGGAACACGGCCGCCGGCCGGATGAAAGCGGCGACCGTCGTCACCGGGGCGCGGCCCGATGCCGCGCCGCTGATCTACGAACGATATGGCGCGGATTGACCGGCAGGGCGCGTCGGCCGGGAAGCGGGCGGCTTTCGCGCGCGACGGGTTTCTGGTCATCGAGGATTTCGTGCCGGCGGCGGAATGCGCCGGGCTGCGGCAACGGGCCGGCGAACTGGTCGACGGCTTCCGGCCGCCGGCCGACGCGACCGTGTTCTCCACCCGGTCGCAATCGCATGCGGCCGACGACTACTTCCGGACATCCGGCGACAAGATCCGGTTCTTCTTCGAAGAGGACGCGTTTGACGCCCGGGGCGCGCTGACCCGGCCGAAGGCGCTGGCGATCAACAAGATCGGCCACGCCCTGCACGATCTCGACCCCGTGTTCAGCCGGTTTTCACGCGCGCCGCGGCTGGCCGGCCTGGCCGCGGAACTGGGCATCGCCGCGCCGCTGCTGCTGCAGTCCATGTACATCTTCAAGCAGCCCGAGGTCGGCGGCGAGGTGACCTGGCACCAGGACGCGACGTTTCTCTACACCGACCCGGTCAGCGTCGTCGGCTTCTGGTTCGCGCTCGAGGACGCGACGGTCGAGAATGGCTGCCTGTGGGTCCTGCCGGGCGGGCACGGATCAGGGCTGAAGTCGCGCTTCCGGCGCGCCGGCGCCGGCCTGGAGATGCAGGTGCTGGACGCCTCCGGCTGGCCGGCCGGCGCGGCGCGGCCGCTGGAGGTGGCGGCGGGGACGCTGGTCGTGCTGCACGGATTGCTGCCGCACTATAGCGGCGCCAACCGGACGCCCCGCTCGCGGCACGCCTATGCCCTGCACGTGATCGACGGGCGCGCGCGTTATGCCGAGGATAACTGGCTGCGGCGCGGACCCGACATGCCGCTGCGCGGCTTCGCGCCATGATCCCGCTGGCCGAGCTGCATTGCCATCTCGAAGGCGCGGCCGGCCCGGCCCTGGTGCGCCGTCTCGCGGCCCGCAACGGCGTCCTGCTGCCGGCAACGATCTTTGCCGGTGAGGCGCGGTTCGCGTTCGCCGATTTCGCCGATTTCCTGCGCGTCTACGACCTCGCGGCGGGCTGCATCCGCGCGCCCGAGGACTATTACGACGTGACGTTGGCCTACCTCGCGGCCTGCGCCGGAGAAGGCGCGGTCTATGTCGAGCTGATGTCGTCGCCGGACCATGCGGCGGCCGCCGGCATGACCTATGCCGATCATCTCGAAGGCATCGTGGCGGCGATCGCCGAGGCCCGGCGGGCGCATGGCATCGTCGGCCGCGTCATCGTCACCTGCGTGCGGCATTTCGGGCCCGAACGGGCCGTCGAGGTGGCGCGCCAGGCGGTCGCCGACCCGCACTCCCTGGTCGTCGGCTTCGGCATGGGCGGCGACGAATCCGCCTATTCCGCGGCCGATTTCGCGCCGGCGTTCCAACTGGCGCATGACGCGGGCCTGCCCTGCACCGTGCATGCCGGTGAGTTCGGCGGTCCCGAGAGCGTTCGCGCCGCGCTGGCCGCGTTGCCCGTGTCCCGCCTCGGCCATGGCGTACGCGCGGTCGAGGACCCTGAGCTGGTCCGCATGCTCGTCGACCGGGGCGTGACGCTCGAGGTCTGTCCGACCAGCAATGTCGCCACCGGGGTCTATGGCGGCTATGGCGAGCATCCCTTTCGCGCGCTGCGCGATGCCGGCTGCCGGGTGACGCTGAATTCCGACGATCCGCCATATTTCGGCACCACCATCGGCCGCGAATACCGCCTGGCGGCGGATGAGTTCGGTCTGTCGGACGCGGCCCTTGCCGGCGTGACGCGCACGGCGATCACGGCCGGCTTCGCCGACGCGGCGACGAAAGCCGGCCTGCTGGCGCGGCTGGACGCCTGGACAGAGACTTGAGGGCACGAAATGGTTGGTTTTCTTCTTCTCGGCCTTTGGCGGTGCGCTTCCCTTTAGCGTTCGGCCGAAGACCTTTTCGTCTTCGTTCGCGCCCGTCCAACGCGCGGCGCTTTGAACTTGTCGAGTTGGCTAGGTTTCTTCTTCGTCACCACTAAACAGCGCTCCCTGCGGATCAACGGGCGGCAATGGCAGATTAGGCGAGCCGATCACGGTCCGTCCGGTCTTTCGCGCAAACGAGGCCAGATTGTCATCGTCGCTGTAGATAATCTTTGCGCCTTCCGACTTTGCAATCGCCACGATCTGTCGATCGAACTTGACCTTTGCCCAACTGTCTATCGAACCACCCCGCTTGTCGCCGGATTCAATTGCTTCTCGCGTCATGACTGCGAGTTCAACCGCAGCCTTCTGATCGAACGGAACGATACGAAATACCGCCGCGGCGTTTATCTGAGACAGGTAGTCCGGTCCGGCGGGACCGGCGCGGACCAGCACCTCGCTCAGAACCGGTGTCGGGATCAGAATTTTTGTTCGGCTTTCTTCCAGCGTCTGGACCAGGTGCGCTATGCGCTCGTGATAGGAACCAACGACGGTATTGGTTTCTCGACCAATTGGAGCAGGTACGTCGCGCGCCAGAAACGGCAGAAGCATTGTGGTGTCGAACACCACCATCATTGCGTCTCGTCATCGTCACTTCGTATTCGTTTCAAATCGGACCAAGGATCTTCGGCATTGTTCCAATCGCTACCGGGGGTATCTCTAAGGCGCGCAACCACCGCTGAAAGCGGCTCGTTTCGAAGCGGTTCAAAACTGGATATGGAGAACCCGTCCAGTTTCCATTCCCCGTCCCCCCCGCGCAACCATCGGCCAGTCCCAGCGATCCTGACTTCGGGTCCGAAGATGTAGCGGCCTAGCTGTTTGGCCAGGTCGCGCGTCGCAGTGCAAATGTATGTCCCGCCCGTCTCGGATTGCAGGTGGACAGGGACGGATGCGCCCTTACCGCCAAGCCTGATGACCTGGCCGTCGAGCGTACCCGTTTGACTAAACGGGCCGAATGGCTCCGTCTCTGGCTGAAGCCGGCCGGGGAACTGGACGATCGTTGTCCCTGCCTCTTCGACTATTTCACCAACGGCATGGTCTTCCCGAAGGAGTTGGTTGACACGCTTGTAGGCATCAACGCCCGGACCGAGTCCATCGCGAGCTTGCAGAACCCGATTTCGGACCTTCGGAAGAGCGTCTCCGTCAACCCGCTGGACGAGAACTGCACTGCTCTTCTCCAGCTTGACAAAATGTACGCTTTCGCGCTCGCCATACATGGCGGCAAGGTCAGACATGTACTCCGCCAGACGCGCCATGGGGAGCGTGTCTGGTGTGAACACATCGATCTTGAAGCGTAGCTCGTAGCTGCGGGTCAAGGTGCAGGCCTCGCTGTTGGAACGCGCCACCTGACCGCCGGTTGTGAGTGGCGGTAGTAAGACACTTGCCGACTATATCAGCGATAGCGCACACCGTGCGAGCGCCATGGTCCGACGCGGCACGATAATGGCGTCAATCAAAAAAAAGCCCGGAAATCCGTGAGGATTTCCGGGCAAGTCTAACAGGGAGGCTTCACGTCTGGGAGACGTAGAAGTTTGGGCCATCTCGCAACATGGGGGGTCGTGCGATGACCCGAATCCCGGACCCGGAGGCCCGGGCGGATGGTGCAATGCAACATCCGTCGGAACAATATTTAGTGGTTGATGGGCCGGGTTGCCACCCACATGGCCGCATTGGTGATATGCGCGTCCCGCATACCTGTGACGGAGGCGGCGCGGCGGCGACGATCAGAAGGTCCAGTCCTGGACCTTGCTGATCAGGAAGTCCCGGAACACGCCGATGCGCTTGGTGTTGCGCAGCTCCTCGGGATAGACGAAGTAGGTATCGAAGCTGGGGCCTTCGATGTCCGGCAGCACCCGGACCAGCGAATTGTTGCCGTGCACCATGTAGTCCGGCAGGGCGGCGATGCCCAGGCCGGATTCGACCGCCAGCACCAGGCCGTAGATGTTGTTGACCTGCAGCACCGGCCGGCGCCGGGTATGCGGCTTGGCGCCGAAATTCAGCAGCCAGTTGACGTTGCGCAGCGACGGCGGCGCCTCGCTGCCATAGACGACGATGGCGTGCGCGTCCAGGTCCTCGACCTTTTCCGGCGCGCCGTGGCGGTCGATATATCCCTGCGTGGCGTAGATGTGGTTATGCACCGTCAGCAGCCGGCGCTTGACCAGGTCGGGCTGGGTCGGCGCGCTGAGGCGGATGGCGACATCGGCCTCGCGCATCGCCAGGTCGAGTTCCCGGTCCTCGCAGATCAGGCTGAGCGAGATGTCCGGATAGAGCTCCAGGAATTCGCGGATGCGCGGGGTCAGCCAGGTCGAGCCGAAGCCGACGGTGGTGGTCACCCGCAGGTCGCCCGAGGGCTTGGCCTTGCTGTCGGCCAGCATCGCCTTGGCGATCGCCAGCTTGCCGAAGACGTCGTGCGCGGTGCTGTAGAGCAGCTCGCCCTGCTCGGTCAGGATCAGGCCGCGTGCGTGCCGGTGGAACAGCGACACGCCGAGCTCGTCCTCCAGCGAGCTGACCTGGCGGCTGACGGCCGACTGGCTGAGCGCCAGTTCCTCGCCGGCATGCGTGAAGCTTCCGGCCTGCGCGACGGCGTGGAATATCCTCAGCTTGTCCCAGTCCATGACGCCAACCTGTATGCGCGGACCCGTGTCGTCCGCGTCCTCCCCGAGCTATGGCATGCCGATCTTCTTATTCGGCGGCCTGAGCGGCGCCGGAATCGAGCATGGTCAGATATCGTTCGGCCTCGAGCGCGGCCATGCAGCCGGTGCCGGCCGCCGTCACCGCCTGGCGATAGATCTTGTCCTGGACGTCGCCGGCCGCGAAGACGCCCGGGACCTCGGTGGCCGTGCTGTCGGCGGCCGTGAACAGATAGCCTTCGTCGTCCATCGGCAACTGGCCGCGAAACAGCTCGGTCTGCGGCTTGTGCCCGATGGCGATGAAGACGCCGTGCAGCGCGATCTCGCGGGTCTCGCCGCTCGCGACCTGCCGCAGCCGGACGCCGGTGACGCCCGGCGGCTCGGTGTTGCCCAGGATCTCGTCCAGCACGTGGTTCCAGACCATCTCGACCTTGTCGTTGGCGAACAGCCGGTCCTGCAGGATCTTTTCCGCCCGGAGCTGGTCGCGGCGGTGGATCAGGTAGACCTTGCGGGCGAAGTTGGTCAGGAACAGCGCCTCCTCGACCGCGGTGTTGCCGCCGCCGACGACGCAGACCTCGCGGTCGCGGTAGAAAAACCCGTCACAGGTGGCGCAGGCCGAGACGCCGAAACCCTGGAAGCGCTGCTCGCTTTCCAGGCCCAGCCATTTCGCCTGCGCGCCGGTGCTGATGATCAGCGTGTCGGCCGTGTAGACGTCGCCGGAATCGCCGACGCAGCGGACCGGCCGCGACTTGAGGTCGACCTCGACGATCGTGTCGCCGAACCGCTGGGTGCCGACATTCGCCGCCTGCTGCTCCATCTGCTCCATCAGCCAGGGGCCCTGGATCACGTCGGCGAAGCCGGGATAATTCTCGACGTCGGTGGTGATCGTCATCTGTCCGCCCGGTTGCAAGCCGTGCACGATGGCCGGCTTCAGACCCGCGCGCGCGGCATAGATGGCGGCCGTCAGGCCGGCTGGCCCCGATCCCAGGATCAGCACGCGGAAATGGCGGGTCTCGGACATAGCGCTCTCCTTGCGCGCGCCGTCCGGCAACAACGCCTGACCGCACCGCGCGTCAACAGTTCAGTTATGTAAATCGCCGCCCCGGCCCTCGCAAGGCGGACAGGCAAATGCCGAAACGAACGCCGTTCGCCAGGCCGCCAGCGCGCCCCGGCGATCGCGTCTCGACATCAACGTCCCCGATTCCGGCTATCTTACCTGAAGCGGCGGCCGGCCGCATCCCGAACCTGCAACGGCGGCGGATCGGGTCTCAGGCGCCTCCGTGCCGCGCCAGCCGGGCCAGGACCTCGCGGGCGATATCGCCGGTCTCGTCCAGTGCCGGACAGGCCCAGTGTTCGAGGCGGCCGTCGAAGCGGCGGGTATGGCCGGCCTCGCGGAGCGCCCGGTGAAAGGCGCGGAATTTCCGGCTGCCGCCGTCCAGCTCGACCACATGGACCGGCTTTCCGGTGGCGCAGGCCTCGGAGACCATGGTGGCCGAGTCGCAGGTGACGATAATGGCGTCGGCGAGGCCGAGATAGCCGAAATAGGGATTCGGCCCGTCGAAATTCCAGATCTCGGCCCCGGTCGGGGCCAGCCGCTCGCGCAGCACGGCCAGGTTTGCCGCGCCCGTCCGGCGCGACGGGGTCACGGCGAGCCCGGCGTCGAGCGCGGCGAGCCGGTCCGAGAGCGCCGCCATGATCGCCGGCGTCAGACGATAGGCCGAACTGCTGCCGCCGATCAGGACCGCGACCAGTGGCCGCGGCAGGTGCGCCAGCCGCGGCGCGAACCGTTCCGCCTCGGCGGCGAGACGCGCCGGCGTGACCCGGTGCAGCGCGCCCAGCGTTTCGATGACGTTGGCGCCGGACAGGCGGTCGTGCCGTGGCGGTACCACCAGGTCGAAGCGCTGCGGCGCCGTCTTCGGGTCCTGGATGTGCACCGTGAAGGTGCGGCCCCGGCTCACCCGGCGGATATGCAGCGAGAACGGCACGCTGCGCCGGCCGCAGGTGATCAGCAGGTCTGGCCAGGGCGGCGCGATGGCCTCGTCGCCGGCCGGCAGCGCCGCCAACGGCGCCGGCCACCATCCCGGCGGCAGCCAGGTCCAGGGCCGCCGCGGCCGCACGCGCCTGACCTCGAACGGCAGCCCGGTCCGTTCCGCCAGGCCGATGGCCTGGTTTTCCATGCCGGCATGGCCGGGCGTCAGCACCCAGCAGGACGGTGTGTCGGGCGATTCGCTCATCGGCCGGCCATGGCTCACGCCGTGCCGGCGGCGCGGACGGCCGCATTTCGCGCGGCGCGAACGGGCGGCCTTTGCGGTACCGGCCGATTGCGTAATATTATTGCGTAAGCGGTCAGACCAGGGTTCGAAACATGCAACGCGTCAAGCTCGACAAGATCGACCGGCAGATCCTGGAGGAACTGCGCACGAACGGTCGCATGACCAATGTCGAGCTGGCCCGACGGGTCGGCATCTCGGCGCCGCCCTGCCTGCGGCGGGTCCGGGCGCTCGAGGAGGCGGGCTTCATCGGCGGCTACCATGCCGAACTCAACGCCGAGGCGCTGGGCTATGGCCTGACGGTGTTCGCCATGGTCGGCCTGCACAGCCAGGCCGAGGCGGACCTGGAGGCGTTCGAGGCGATGGTGCGGTCGTGGCCGATGGTGCGCGAGTGCCATATGCTCACCGGTGAGGCGGATTTCATTCTCAAGATCGTCGCCCGCGACTGGGATACCTGGCAAACCTTCCTGACCAGCGAGCTGACCCCGGCGCCGAACGTGGCCAGCGTCAAGACCTCGCCGGTGCTGCGCCGTTCGAAATCGGATCCGGGCGTGCCGCTGGACGCGGCGGTCATCAGCGAGAGCTGAGGGAACATTTGAACATGGTCCTGTCGGCCCATGTTCGCGGCCTTGCCGGCCCGCTCCCCCACCCGGCCACCCAACGACAGCATCCTATGGGTGGCCGGGTGGGGGAACGGGCCGGCAAGGCGGCCATCAAACATGGCCGCCAGATATCTCCGACGCGGCCGGGGCCGCGCGCGAAAATGCGTCAGCCGCGCTGCGCTTCCAGCGGCGTGCGGGCGGCGCCCACCCGGGCCAGCGCATAGCTCGGGTCGTCGACCGTCGACAGGTCGACCACGCCGGTATCCTCGATGCCGAACTCGTTGCGGATGCGGTGCGCCGGCAGCTCGACGGTGACCACCGTGCCATGGCCGTATTCGCTGTCGACGCTGATCGTGCCCGCGTGGCGCTCGATGAAGTTCCGGCACAGCGCCAGGCCCAGCCCGGTGCCTTGCTGGTCCTTGCGCGTCTCCGACGGACCGGCTTGGACATAGGCCACGAAGATGCGTGACAGGTCCTCGCGCTTGATCCCGATACCGGTGTCGCTGACGCGCAGAATGAGGGCGCCTTCCTCGTTCAGGCCGCATTCGACACGGACCTCGCCCTCGGTCGGCGTGAACTTGATGGCGTTCGAGATCAGGTTCAGCGCGATCTGGGAGATCATGCGGTCGTCGGCATAGAGCAGCGTGCCCGGCGGCATCACGTCGTGCAGCAGCAGCCGGACCCTGCCGTGCTCGGCCTGGGCCTGCATGGAGCCGACGGCGTTCTCGATCGTCTTGGAGACGTCGAAGGCGGCTTCGAACAGCTCCAGGCGGCCGGCTTCGGCCTTGGACAGATCCAGCAGCTCGTTGATCAGATTCAGGAGATGCGCGCCGGAGCGGTGGATGAAGTCGACATACTCGACGTATTTGTTGTTGCCGACGGGTCCGAGCGCCTCGGTCTGCATCATTTCCGCGAAGCCCAGGATCGAATTCAGCGGCGTGCGCAGCTCGTGGCTCATGTTGGCCAGGAACTGCGATTTCATCTCGCTGGCCTGCTCGGCTTCCTGCTTGGCCAGTTCCAGGGCCTGCTCGGCCTCCTTTCGGGCACTGATGTCGCGCAGGGTCGCGAGATAAGCCGGCGCATCCTCCCAGACCGTCTCCATGACCCGCATCTCGGCCGTCGTCCGCCGGCCGTCGTCGCGCATCAGGTTGATTTCGGTATTGTCGGCGCCCTCCAGCGGGATGCCGAAGCGGCTGCCGATCAGACGCTCGACCGGCCGTTGCATCAAGTCGCCGGCTTTCCGGTTGGCGAAGCGGACCACGCCGTCCTCGTCGATTACCAGCATGGCGTCGGAGTTGCTGGCGATCAGGTGCTGGAACTGTTCCTTGACGGCCTCGGCGTTGCGGCGCTCGCGGATGAGCTGCGTCGCCATGCCGTGCCGCTCGACGGCCTGGCGCAGCGTGCGCATCAGCGCCCGGCCGTCCAGCGTGCCCTTGACGACATATTCGACCGCGCCGGCGCGGATCGCGGCCTCGGCCGTTTCGGCGTCCTCGACATCGGTCAGCACGATCAGCGGCGCATCGGCCCCGCCGTGCAGTGCCGCGATATCGCTCGCCAGATCGGTCGCATCGGCGATGAAGGGATCAAGCAGAACGATGTCGACCTGATAGCGGGACAGGATGTCCACGGCCGAGGAAATCGTTATCACGTGAAACAGCTCGTACGAACAAGGCCCGAACCTTGAGAAGCTGTTCCGGATCGTCTGCGCCGAATCCCGGCTCGGATCGATCAGCAAAACGGTTAACGCAACGCGATGCATCTTTCCTTCCTCTGGCGATCGGCATCGGTGCGAATATTGGCCGCCAATTCGTAAATTTGGCGTAAACCACGTTTAGAAACAGCTAATTAACCGAATCGCGAAATGGAAGGAGATATTTCGTCTTTGTCGCGGGTGGGAGGTTTTCGGTCTGTTCGGCGCTACTCTTCGAACAGCTTTGCCAGGCGATCGGCCTCGTCGGGGGCAACGTTGTGGGGGTTGCCGGACAGGATGCCGACGACGTTGCGGAACTGGGCGCCCAGCGTCATGCCGGTCTTGTCGATGCGGTACTCGCGGATGCTCTTCTCGTGCACCGAGCCGCGCATTTTCAGCACGGTCAGGCCGCGTCGCATTTCGCCGAACATCTCGACATAGCGCAGCAGCACGATGGAATCGGTGATGGTCGAGATATGCGCTTCCGTCACCGAGGTGCCGCCGAGCAGCGTCGGTGTCGTCGACGTGACCATCGTGGCGATTTCCTTCTGCTTCACGAACGAGGTCAGGCCGATACAGAATTCGCGAAAGCCCTTTTTACTAGAAATCCGTTCCAGCGCCGACAGGCTGTCGACGGCCACCCGGTCGGGCTCGAACTCATCGATCTGATCGCGGATGCTGATCAGATGGTCTTCCAGGCTCTGCACCTCGGGATAGACACAGGACACGAGCAGCGTGCCGTTCGCTTCCAGCGTCTTGAAGTCATAGCCCCAGCTCGTGGCGTTCCGGGACAACTGGTCGTGGCTTTCCTCGAAGGCCAGGAACAGGCATTTCTCGCCAGCCTGCGCCCCGGCGCCGATGAACTGCGTCGCTGACAGCGTCTTGCCGGTGCCGGTGGCGCCCGAGACCAGGATGACCGAGTCACGAAAGAAGCCGCCGCCGCACATCTCGTCCAGCTTGTCGTTGCCCGAGGTGACGCGGATGTTGGTCGACCCCTGGGTCAGGCCGATGGCGGCGAGCGGGATGACCTCGACCCCCTTGTGCGGCACGACCGAGAACGGGTACTCGCCCTTCGCGTGGGTGGTGCCGCGGAATTTCAGGACCTCCAGCGTCCGCCGCCGCTTTTCGGCGTCCAGCGCGTTGCGCAGGATGATCACGTTGTCGGCGACGAACTCCTCGACACCGAAGCGGGCGATCTCGCCGTATTCTTCGGTGCGCTCGACGGTCAGGACCGAGGTGACGCCGAGCTCGCGCAGGGAGGCGGTGATGCGCAGCAGCTCGCGCCGGACGGTGGCGGCGTCGCTGAACTCGGCGAACACCGCGCCCAGCGAGTCCAGCGCCACCCGCCTGGCGTTGGTCCGGCTGATCGCCGCCTCGACCCGTACCAGCAGGCCGCCGAAATCGAAATCCCCGGTCAGGATCGGTTCGGCGCCGGGTGTGGGCGAGGCGTCGATGAAGGTCCACTTGCCGTTCTGCTCCCAGGTGCTGACGTCCCAGCCGAAGCCGCGCATGTTGCGGCGGATCTCGGCCGCTGGTTCCTCGAAGGTGATGAACACGCCGGCCTGGTCGAACTGCTGGATACCGGCGGCCAGGAAATGCGAGGCAAAGACCGTTTTCGCGCTGCCGGACGTCCCGGCGACCAGGGTCGTGCGCGCTTCCGGCAGACCGCCGAAGGAGATGTGGTCGAAGCCGGAAACACCTGTCGTGATCTTCGGAATCGACTGATCGGCCTGGGTCATCATTTACGCGGATTCTCCGTTCTTGCCGTCGGGGTGCAGATTCAGGCCGACCAGCACCCGTTCCTTTTCCGTCAGGTCGCCGATGATGGTGCGCATGGGCAGCGGCAGTTCCTTGATCACCGTCGGCGTCGCCAGGATGCGGTCTTCCTCGGCCAGGTTTGGATGTTCCAGCACGTCGATGATCAGCAATTCGTACCGGTTGTTCAGGGTATCGCGGCAGATCTGCCGTAGTGTCGTGATCGCGTTCTCCGAGCGCTCGGTCCGCCCGGTGATAAACAATTTCAAGACATATCGTTCCGCGCCGCTATTCATGACCGGACCCCCTTTCAACTGTGTCGGCCGCGGGACTGTGGCCGCGTCCCAAGGCAAAGACACGATACTCGCCGGCGAGATAGCCCATCAGCTCGAGCAGGACGATGCGGCCCTCGTCCGATATCGCCTTGGCCTTGCGGCCTGTCATCTGCACCGTACGCGCTTTCAACGCCGACAAATGAATGTCGACCACGTCACGCGGCGCGACCTTGAGGCGTCCCAGCCGCACGGCGAGGTGCTTCAGGCGCAGCGGCACCCTCAGATCGGCCTGCGTCACGGTTTGATCGACCGCGTTTTCCAGCATCTCGCTATATTCGTTGACAATGTCCGAGAATTGCAGCGGCGCGCCGTCGTGCAGCCGCGTCACCTGAAACGCGCGGGCCGATGTGCTGGCCTGCGGCGCCGCCGCCAGCCGCTGCAGGGACAGGCGTTCGCGGGTTTGCAGGTTCTCGTATTCGGCCGCCTCCAGACGCATCAGGATCTTGTGTCGCTCCAGCGCGTAGCGCACCGACCGGCGGATAAGCTCCGGCGCGAGATCACCCTTGACCAGGAAGTCCTGCGCACCGACCTGGATCGCCTTCAGGCCGAGATCGGCATCGTCCAGTCCGGTCAGCACGATGATCGGCACCGACGGCGCCGCCGCGTACAGCGACTTCAATGTCGCCAGACCTTCGGTATCGGGCAGATTCAGGTCGAGGATCGCCAGATCGACAGGCTCGTTCTGAATCAGACCGAGACTGTCGCTCAAGGTTTCCGCCTCGCGGAAATCGAAGGCGTCGCTCTCAACGTTTTTGAGCCGCTCGCGGAACAGCGCACGCTCGGCGGCGTCATCATCGATCAGAAGGACGCTCTTCGGTTGCCGTTGTGCAAGCTGCACGAAATGCCCTCGAAACCGCCCGCTCGACCCCCGTAGATGGATAATGCCTCATTAATCCACATAGTCGAGGAAAATCCTGAGGCAATGCGGAAAAATAGAAATTCCTCATGTTATGCGTTCGACCGGGTTTCACGAACAAGCCATCGAACGCATGCGCAATTTTCCGGCCATCAGTCGGCGTGCCGGCGCAACGTAAACAAGAACGTGCTGCCGCCGGCCTCGTTCGGCGCGACCCAGATCGTGCCGCCATGCTCATTGACGATTTTCTTGCAGAGGGCCAGGCCGATGCCCGTGCCTTCGCCCTCGCCGCGCGGCCGCGTGCGCTGAAACATGCGGAAAATCCGCTCTCTATGCTGTTCCTCGACGCCGATGCCGTTGTCCGCGACCGAGAACAACCAGTCGTCGTCCTTGGTCTCGGCGGTGACGTGTATGCGCGGGGAGGCATTACCGCGATAGCTGATCGCGTTGCCGATCAGGTTCTGAAACACCCGCATGATCTGCGGCCCGTTGCAGGTGATCTCGGGCAGGGGATCATGGCTGATTCCGGCCTCGCTTTCGTTGATGACGGCGTCGAGGTTCTCCAGCGCCGTCGCCAGCAGATCTTCGGCCCGGAACGTTTCAAACGGTTCGCGGCGGGCACCGATTCGCGCATAGGACAACAGGTCGTCCATCAGGTTCGCCATCCGGTCGGCCGTGCTGTCGACATGGTCGAGCAGCTCGGCGGCGTCGCCGTCGCCGGTATTTCGGTTGCGCGTCCGCAGCAGGTCGATGAACGCCTTGATGTTCTTCAGCGGCGATTTCAGGTCGTGCGAGGCGACATAGGCGAACTGTTCCAGTTCACGGTTCGAATGCTCCAGTGATTTGCGCTGCGTGATGTCGTTCTGGATGCCGACGAAGGCGGTCAGCTCTCCATCGCCGTCGAAGACCGGCGTGATCACCACGTCGTTCCAGAACGGCCGGCCGTCCTTGCGATAGTTCAAGATCTCGGCGCGCACGCTTTCCTTTGCCGCGATGGCCTCGCGAATGCGCGTGACCGTCGCCGGGTCCGTGTCCGGACCCTGCAGGAACCGGCAGTTCTCACCGATACAGTCGGCAATCTCGTATCCCGTCAGATAGGTGAAGGCCGGATTGACGAAGACCAGCGGGTTGTCGGGCAGCGACGGATCGCTGATCGAGACGCCCGACAGCGTCGCCTCGACGGCCGCCTCGAAGCTGAGCCGGAGTTTCGGCGTTTCACGATTCTGCACGACAGGCTATCCCGTCCGGTTCACCACGAAGCGTGGCTGGCATCAGCTTGCATCCATCGCCCTTCGCGGCGCAATAGCGCATGTCATCAATCTTGCCGGCCAATGGTATCACGCGCATCGGGACGGTCGGCGTTCTCTCAACCCCTCGCCAGGCGCCGGGCGATCGACCAGCGGTGGGTCTCGTTCGAGCCGTCGTAGATGCGGAAGCCGCGGATGTCGCGGAAGATGCGCTCGACCTCGGTGTCGCGCGTCATGCCGAGGCCGCCGAGCAATTGCAGCGACCGGTCGACGACCCGGTAGACCGCCTCCGAGCAGACCACCTTGGCCATGCTGGATTCGCGGCCGCCGCGCCGGCCCTGGTCCAGCACCCAGGCGGTGTGCCAGATCGCCAGCCGCGCCGTCTGCAGGTCCATCTCGTTGTCG
>JANQKO010000087.1 GCA_028281075.1 Alphaproteobacteria bacterium
GTGTTCTCCTGGTTCCCCTACGTGCTGGCGCTGGCGGTCATCCTGTTCGCCTTCTCGACCATGCTGTCCTGGTCCTATTACGGCGCCAAGTGCTGGACCTATCTGTTCGGCGAGAACCGCGTCATGGACCTGGTCTTCAAGCTGATCTTCTGTGTTTTTGTCGTTATCGGCTCGTCGATGAACCTCGGTCCGGTCGTGGACTTCTCGGACTCCGCCATCTTCGCCATGGCCGTCGCCAACATCGTCGGCCTCTACTTGCTGTTCCCGGTGGTGAAGCGCGAGCTGGATTCCTATTGGGGCCGGCTGAAGAGCGGCGAGATCCGCAAATACGCCACCGACCAGGTCGGCACCTGACGCGGTCGCGAAGCCGGCGGCCGAGACGGGCCGCCGGCGCCGGTCGCGCGGGCACCGAAACCTGGCGTTGATTTCGCTGGCCGAAAAAGCTTGCCTCCGCCACCCGTCCGGCGATGCTGTCGGGGCGCCGGAACGGTGATCCGCGCGCCGCGCCAACCATGCTGGAGAGACCATGTCCTCGATTCTGACGGAACTTGGGCTGCAACCGGTGATCAACGCGACCGGACCCTGGACGAAGATGGGCAATTCGACCCTGAGCGACGGCGTCATCACGGCGATGAACGATGCGGCGCGGGCCTATCTGCCCATCGACGAGCTTCAAGACATCGCCAGCCGGGCCATCGCCGAGGCGACGGGGGCGGAAGCCGGCTACGCCACGCCTGGGGCGTCGGCCGGCCTGACGCTGGCCGTCGCGGCCTGCATCGCCGGCGAGGACCCGGTCCGGATCAAATCGTTGCCGCACATCGCCGCGCCGCCGCACACGGTGGTGATGTTCCGGCAGCACCGCGGGTATTACGACTTTGCCTTGCGAGCGACCGGCGCGCATCTGCGGCTGGTCGACGCCTCGGTCGCGGACCCGCTGCAACGGCTTGCCGCGGCCATCGATGACGATGTCGCCTGCGTGTTCTACGACTGCACCGGCCTGCCCTACAAGGATCATTCCGGCGGGCCGTCGCTCGACCAGGTCGTGCGCGTCGCCCACGAACGCGGGGTCCGGGTGGTGGCGGATGGCTCGATGGCCGTGCCGCCGGCCGAAAACCTGCGGGCGCTTGTCGCCACGGGCGCCGACGCCGTGGCCTTCACCGCCAGCAAGGCGATGCAGGGACCGGCGGCGAGCGGCTTCGTCGCCTGCCGCGACGACCTGCTGCGATCCATGGCGTTGCAGCACCAGGATCTCGACGTGCTGGCCGCGACCACCGGCGCCGGCGATCCGCTCAACCGCTATATGGGGTTGGGCCGAAGCCTGAAGGTCGGCAAGGAGCAGATCGCCGGCATGCTTGTCGCCCTCGACGAATACGGCCAGCGTGATCATGCCGGCGACCAGGCCGCCTGGCGCGGCGCGCTCGAGGTCATCGAGGGCGCGGTGCGGGACATCGACGGCGTATCGCGGCGCTGGCTGATCTCGAACGAGGGGCGCGCGCCCTACCTGCTGATCGGCTTCGAGGGCCGGCTCGCCGGCATCAGGGCCGAGGACATCTCGGCCCGGCTGATGGCGGGCGCGCCGCGGGTCTTCATCGCGGCGCACCACGACAACACGCTCTGGGTCGGTGCCGAAAGCCTGGACGGCGGCGACGCCGAACGGGTCGCCGGGCGGCTCGGCGAGGTGATGGCCGCGGCGGCCCGCGCAAGCGGGTGAGAAGGGCGGGTTAGACCGGCGCCAGCGGCGTATGCGGTTCCGGCGGCAGCGTGACGCCGATGGCATCGCCCGGCCGCACGTCGCCGCCCGTCAGTACGATGCCCATGATCCCGGACTTGCGGATCAGGTTGCCCTCGGCGTCGCGGTCCAGCACGGCCTGCATCAGGCCGGGCCGGAAGTCGTTCAACTGCCTGCAGGGATTGCGCAGGCCCGTCACCTCGATGATGGCGCTGCCGCCGAGGCGCAGCCTCGCGCCGGTCGGCAGGGCCAGAAGGTCCAGCCCGCGGGTGGTGACATTCTCGCCCATCTGGCCGGCGGCGACATCGAAGCCGCCGGCCCGCAGCGCGTCGATCAGTTCGCCATGGATCAGGTGCACCTGGCGCAGGTTCGGCTGGCTCGGGTCCCGCGCCACGCGGGACCGGTGCTTCACGGTCTCGCCCCGATGCGCGTCGCCGGCGACGCCCCGTCCCGCGATCAGCGTGATGCTGTCGCGCACGGCCTTGCTGAATTCATGCACCGGGCTCGAACTGACGGCGACGACAATGGCCTTCATGGTGGCGACCTCCTTGACGGGGACCGAGTTCTAGCACGCCGTCCGTCCGCCGGCGCCGCTGTAACGTTAGCGTCCCGCAAGACGTCGTAATGTCGGCCCTTCGTGGGCCTCGCCCGTCCGTTGGGGCCGGTGGACAACACGCGCGTTCCGGACTGACGCCGGCGTGCCTGTTGGGGCAGTATGCGGCCCATCGCGATTCGCGTTCTTGGAGGTTGATCATGCCGGATGGGCGGGACGTGGCGGCGCACTACACCCATGGCGGCCTGCTGGCCGCGATCGAGGCCGGCATCGCCGCGCTGGGCCGGGCGCCGGAGGAGATGTCGGTCGACGACCTCGGTCCGGTCGACGAGTTCCATATCGGCGGCCGGCAGGCGAGCGAGGACCTGCTGTCCCAGCTCGCGCTGACGGACCGGCATGACGTGCTCGACATCGGCTGCGGCCTCGGCGGCGGCGCCCGGTTCGTCGCCAGCCGCTACGGCAGCCGCGTCACCGGCATTGACCTGACGGCCGAGTTCGTCGCCGCCGGCAACGCGCTTTGCGCCTGGGTCGGACTGGCCGACCGGGTGACGCTCGACCATGGCAGTGCCCTCGACCTGCCCTATGCGGAGGACAGCTTCGATGCCGGCTACATGCTGCATGTCGGCATGAACATCGCCGACAAGGCCGCGCTGATGGCGGCCGCGCATCGGGTCCTGCGGCCGGGCGGCGTCTTCGCCGTCTACGACATCATGCTGAACGGCGCCGGCGACGTGACCTTTCCCATGCCCTGGGCGTCGGACTCCGGGACCAGCGCGCTGGCGCCGCCCGACGACTACAGGCTGGCCCTCGACGCCGCCGGCTTTGAGATCGTCGCCGAGCGCAATCGCCACGACTTCGCGCTCGATTTCTTCGACCGGCTGCGCGCCCGCCTGGCCGTGACGGCCGGCCCGCCGCCGCTCGGCCTGCACATCGTCATGGGCGCGGACGCGGCGGCCAAGCTCGGCAACATGATCGACAACGTCGCCGCCGGCCGCATCGCGCCGGTCGAGCTGATCGCCCGCAAGCCGGGGTGAGCGCCGCCCGGCCCCCGATTCGCCCCACCATCCCCCATCAACGGCAAGGGACGTCGCCGCGACGTCGCGCTCGTGGTACGCTGAACACCATGACACAAGCCCGCAAGGCGCGCGATTTCGCCGACCTGCACGTACCGGGGACACCCGTCGTGCTCTACAACATCTGGGACGCCGGCGGCGCCAAGGCCATCGTCGAAGCCGGCGCCAGGGCGGTCGCGACCGGAAGCTGGTCCGTCGCCGCCGCCCATGGCTATCCCGACCGCGAGGCGATCCCGCTGGACCTGGTGCTGCGGATCGTCGCGCGCATCGCCGAAACCGTGGACGTCCCCGTCACGCTCGACTTCGAGGGCGCCTACGCCGAGGCGCCCGACGACGTTGCCGCCAACGCCGCCCGCGTGATCGAGGCCGGCGCCATCGGCATCAACTTCGAGGACCAGGTCGTCGGCGGCGAGGGGCTGCACGGGGTCGACGCCCAGTGCGCGCGGATCGCCGCCATCCGCCGGGCCGCCGACGCGGCGGCGATCCCGTTCTTCATCAATGCCCGTACGGACCTGTTCCTGAAGCAGCGGGACCGCGCCCGGCACGCGGACCTGGTGGCCGAGGCGCGGGCGCGCGGGACGGCCTATGCCGAGGCCGGCGCCAGCGGTTTCTTCGTGCCGGGCCTCGTCGATCCCGAACTGATCGGCGGCATCTGCCAGGCGGTCAAGCTGCCGGTCAACATCATCATGCTGCCCGGCGCGCCCACCATCGCGGACCTCGCCGGCCTCGGCGTCGCCCGGATCAGTTACGGGCCGGCGCCCTACGTCGAGGCCATGAAGACGCTGGCGGGCCGTTTCGGCGAGGTCACGGGCGGCGCATGACGGCCTGACGGCACGCATGGTCATAAAGGCATTTCCAGCCGCCGCGCGATCAGGGTCAGGCCGTGCCGGATAGCCAGTTGTATGTTGTAGCGACGGGCATAGTTCCGTGGCGTCAGGCCTTCCCGCAATGCGAACGTGTACACGTCCGCCGACTCGTCGTACGCGGCAAGTCCAATATGTGCGCGAGGCTCGATTTCACCCCAGCGGATTGCCGCGCCCGTAATGGCGATATACAGGCACACGCGCCGTTCCTTGCCGCGCCGCTTTTGCCAGTCGTTCGCCGGTCGGAGCAGCTCGCGGAGTCCGTTCACCATGTCACGCGCGGTGGCTTCGCTGATGACGCCTTTGTCCGTGGTTTCCGGAACGCCCAACAATGCGTTCTTTACCGACGTGTTGTAGGAGGTAATGCCGCCGGCCAAGACAAGTCCGGCCCAACGCACCTTACCGAAAGTGCCGGCAAGGTTTCCGCTTGTGAAGCTCTCCGCCACCGCGACGAGACACTTGCGTTCGGCTAGTCGCTTGCCGATCTGCCAGGCTCTGCGATAGTTGTCGTACTTGAGACCGCATAATGCATCTGGCTGTTCGCCGCAAAATTCAGTCGACGGAACAACTGTTTCTGGATCTGACTGGCCGAGTTGGAAGGTGGCTAGAAAGTAGCCGGCCATGATCGCGGCCGCAACGAGGACGGTATTGAAGGCCGCGATAGGAAGGAAGTATCTAAAACGCCTATTTGTTTTGAATTTCTTCAATTTCTCAGAAATAATTCCCTTCTCCTCCTTTTTATTATAATGCAATCCATAATTGAAATTGATTCTGGAATAAAGGAAAAGAAATTCCTCGCGGCTGACCGCTGTGTGTTGAACCGATATCTCTCGGCGTGGGGGATCTGGACGATCGAATCCGCGCCTCGCCGCGCGGACTGACGCTGGACACCACGGCGTTCGCGGCCGGGACCGGCCGTGCCGGCATGCGGTCGATCCATCGTGGCCAGTGGGAAGCGGCCAGGGCCGTCGGCATGTGCGATGTGCGGCTTCGTCCATACCGTCGCCGACCGCGTGCTGTTTCCGTCCGAGGGTCGTATCCTCGAACAGGACGACCCGGACGCCGTGCTCGTTCATTCGTGGGAAGACGCGACCTGGAACTTCCCGCGTGGGCATGGCGCCTTCCGGTTGCTGGAGCCGCAGTTGGATTGAGGCAGTGATGAAGCAGACGACGCACGACGCGGAGGACGATGCCCGCAACCGCGACATCAAGATCTATGTCGACGGCGAGATCGTGCACCGCGACCAGGCCAAGATCTCGGTCTACGATTCCGGCTTCATGCTGGGTGACGGCATGTGGGAAGGCATGCGCCTCTACAACGGCAAGTGGGCCTTCTTCGACGACCACATGGACCGCCTGTTCGCCGCCTGCAAGGCGGTCGCGCTCGACATCGGCCTGGACCGCGCCGGCATTCTCGACGCGCTCGCCCGCACGGCCGCCGCGAACGGCATGACCGACGACGTGCATTGCCGGCTGATGGTGACCCGTGGCGTGAAGGCGAAGCCGTTCCAGCATCCGGGCCTGTCGCGTTCCGGCCCCACCATCGTCATCATCATGGAGCACTCGACGCCGGTCGGCAGCCTGCGGCGCCGCGGCATCCGTCTCGCCACCGTGCCGCAGGTACGCGGCCTGCCGATGTCGCAGGACGCCAAGTACAACTCGCACTCCAAGCTGAACTGCGTCATCGCCTGCCTGCAGGCCGAGCAGGCCGGCGCCGACGAGGCCTTGATGCTGGACCCGCACGGCTTCGTCAACACCACGAACGCCTGCAACTTCTTCATCGTCCGGCGCGGCGAGGTCTGGACCTCGACCGGCGACTACTGCATGAACGGCGTCACCCGCCAGAAGGTGATCGACCTCTGCCGGGCGAACGGCATCCCGGTATTCGAGCGCAACTACTCGCTGGTCGAGACCTACAGCGCCGACGAGGCTTTC
>JANQKO010000349.1 GCA_028281075.1 Alphaproteobacteria bacterium
GCGCCGAGACGCGCGTTGGTGCCATAGGCGTTGATGATACCGCCGTTGATGACGGTGGGGTCGAACCCGGCCTCGTCCAGCAGCGAGGCGACCATCGAGGTGGTCGTGGTCTTGCCGTGCGTGCCGCCGACGGCGATGGCCCATTTCAGGCGCATCAGCTCGGCCAGCATCTCGGCCCGCCGGACCACGGGCACCAGGCGCTCGCGGGCCGCCACGACCTCGGCATTGTCGGGCCCGACGGCCGAGGAAATCACCACGACCTCGACGCCGTCGACGTTGCCGGCGTCATGGCCGACATGGATCCGCAGACCAAGACCGCGCAGACGCTGCACGTTGGCGCTTTCGGCCTGGTCGGAGCCCTGCACCTTGTAGCCCAGATTGTGCATGACCTCGGCGATGCCGCTCATGCCGATGCCGCCGATGCCGACGAAGTGGATGGTGCCGATGTCCAACGGCAGCGCTCTCATGCCGGCGCTCCTCCGGTCCGGCCGCCGGCGGTGGCTTCCGCCAGGTCGGCCAGCCGGTCGGCGGCGTCGCCATGGCCGGCCCCGCGGACGTTCCGCGCCAGCGCCGCCAGGCGGTCCGGCCGGCGCAGCAGTTCGTCCAGGCGCTGGCTCAGGTCCGCCGGCGCCAAGGTCCGCTGGGCCAGCACAACCGCGCCGTCGACGGCGACCAGGTTTTCCGCGTTCGCGGTCTGGTGGTCGTCGGTCGCGTGCTGATAAGGTACCAGGATCGCCGGCCGGCCGGCCACGGCAAGCTCGCTGACAGTGCCGGCACCGGCCCGGGCGATCACCAGATGCGCGGCGGCCAGCCGGTCCGGCAGGTCGTCGAAAAAGGCCTCGACCGTGGCCTCGATGCCGGCCGCGCGGTAGAGCGCGGCGACGCGCGCGCAGTCGTCCGGCCGGCATTGTTGGGTCAAGCCGATCCGCGTGGTCAGGTCCTGGTCGAGCGCCAGGATCGCCGCCGGCACCACCTCGCTCAACACGCTGGCGCCCTGGCTACCGCCGAAAACCAGCAGCCGAATCGCCTCGCCGGGCCCGGGCGGCGCGTAGTCGCGTTCGGCGATGCGTCCGATCTCGGGCCGGACCGGGTTGCCCGTGACCGTGACCTTGCCGCGATGGCGCGGCCGTACGCCGGCGGTGCGCGCGAAGGAGGCCGCGATGGCGGTGACGAACGGCGCCAGCAGCCGGTTGACCCGGCCGAGCACGGCGTTCTGCTCGTGAATCAGCGTCGGCAGCCGCAGGCTGATCGCCGCCAGCATGGTCGGCAGGGCCGGATAGCCGCCGAAGCCGACGACCACGGCGGCGCGCAGGCGCTTCAGCAGCCGGCGGGCCTGGCCGACGCCGCGGGCGATGTCGCGCAAGGCCGCGACCCGGCCGAGCGGGCCGCGGCCGCTGGGCGTCGCCGCCGCGACGACCTCGACATCGATGTCGTCGAACATGTCGCCATAACCGCCGCCCCGCGCGTCCGTGACCAGGGTCAGCCGGTGGCCGCGGTCGCGCAGCGTCCGGGCCAGCGCCTGGGCCGGGAACAGGTGGCCGCCGGTGCCGCCGGCGGCGAGCACGACGGCGGCGCTCATGACAGGCCTCCGACGCGCGGCCGACGGCGCGTCAGCGCCAGCAGCATGCCCATGGCGATGGCCAGCGCCAGCAGCGACGAGCCGCCATAGGAGATGAACGGCAGGGTCATGCCCTTGGTCGGCAGCAGGTGCAGGTTGACGCCCAAGTTGATGACCGCCTGCAGGCCGAACAGGATCAGCAGCCCGCCCGCCGCCAGCAGATGGAACAGGTTTTCCTCCTCCAGCAGCCGGGCCAGGCCGCGCAGCACCACGAAGGCGAACAGCGCGACGATGGAGAGGCAGGCGAACAGGCCGTATTCCTCGCCGGCGACAGCGAAGATGAAGTCCGAATGGGCGTCCGGCAGCACCCGCTTGACCACACCCTCGCCCGGGCCCAGGCCCAGCAGTCCGCCATTGCCGAAGGCGGTCAGGGCGGTGTCGATCTGAAAGCTGTCGCCGCTGGCCGGATCGAGGAACCGGTCGATGCGGCTGGTGACGTGCGGAATGAAGAAATAGCCGCAGAACACACCGACGATGGCCAGCGCGGCGAGCCCGCCGACCCAGAACACCGGCAGGCCGGCCATGAAAAACTGGGCGCACCAGACCCCGGAGACGACGATGGCCATGCCGACATCCGGCTGCGCCAGCAGCAGCAGCAAGATCACGGCAAAGACGGCGATGGAGATCAGGTTGCCGGGCAGGCCCTCGCCGCGCTTCTGCCCGGCGAACATCCAGGCCGCGAAGACCACGAAAAACGGCTTGACGAACTCGGACGGCTGCACCGACATCGGGCCGAGCGACAGCCAGCGCGTCGCGCCCTTGGTTTCCGGTCCGAGGAACAGCGTCGCCAGCGTCAGGACCAGCGCCGCGACCAGGCCGATCGCCGACAGCCGGCGGATGCCGCGCGGTGTCATCAGCGAGACCGCGAACATGGCGGCCAGCGCCGGCGCCATGTAGATGAGCTGGCGTTGCGCGAAATGGAACGAGGAATAGCCGATGCGCTCGGCCACGGCCGGACTGGCGGCCAGGGTCATCAGGCCGCCGATGGCGATCAGCAGGCCGATCGCCAGCAGCGTCCAACGGTCGACCGTCCACCACCATTGGCCGATGACACTGGTGTCCATGCGGGTCAGTGTCGCCATCTAACGCGCGCCTCCCGCCCGCTGCGGACCGTTTCCGGCCGTGGCGAGGTCCGCCACCAGGGCCCGGAAGGCGTCGCCGCGGGCCGCGAAGTCGGGAAACTGGTCGAAGGACGCGCAAGCCGGCGACAGCAGCACCACGCCCCCGGGACCGGCGAGCGCGGCGGCATGCGCCGCGCGCACGGCGGTCGGCAGGTCGCCGCAGATCTCGCTGGCGACGTCGTCGCCCAGCGTCGCGGCGAACGCCGGCGCGGCGTCGCCGATCAGGAAGGCCTTGACGACCCGGCCGAACAGCGGCCGCAGCGGCTCGATGCCGCCGGTCTTGGCCAAGCCCCCGGCGATCCAGTAGATGCGATCATAGCTGGCCAGCGCCTTGGCCGCGGCCTCGGCGTTGGTGGCCTTGCTGTCGTTCACGAAGGCGATGCCGTCCACCGTGCCGATGGGCTCCATGCGGTGCGCCAGCCCCGGGAAGCCGCGCATGGCGGCGGCGATCTCGGCGTCCGGCACGCCCATGGCGGCGACGGCGGCGAAGGCGCAGGCGGCGTTCTGCCAGTTGTGGGCGCCGCGCAGGCTGTCGATGCCGGCGAGGTCGGCCACCTGCCGGCCGTCGCGGAAGACGGCGCCGTCGGCGGCGGCGTAGCCGACCGCCGGCACCGAGCCGACGGTGACCTGCATGACCCGGCGGCCGGCATCGCGCATGTCGGCGGCGATGCCGGCACACGGCGCGTCGTCGATGCCGATGACCAACGCCGCGTCGGCCGGCGCCATCTCCAGCAGGCGGCGCTTGGCCGCCACGTAGCCGTCCATCGACCCGTGCCGGTCGAGATGGTCGGCCGTGATGTTCAGCAGGACCACGACCTTCGAGCGCAGACTTCGGGTCAGGTCGATCTGGTAGGACGACATCTCCAGCACGTAGACGCCGTTGGCGCCGAGCGGCTCGAAATCCAGCACCGGCGGGCCGAGGTTGCCGCCGACCCGCACCGCGCGTCCGGTCGACGCCAGCAGATGGCCGATCAGCGCCGTCGTCGTCGACTTGCCGTTGGTGCCGGTGATCGACACCACGGCGCCCGCCGGACGGGTGCGGGCGAAGAGCTCGACGTCGCCCAGCACCTCGGCGCCCAGTTGCCCGGCAAGGCGGACCACCGGGTGCGGCTCGGGATGCGTCAGCGGCACGCCGGGACTCAGCACCACGGCCTCGACGTCGGCCCAGGTCCTGGCCGAGGGCTCGGCGGCGTGGATGCGCTCGCCCTCCAGCGCCGCGCGGCGCGCCGGATCGTCGTCCCAGACCAGCACCTCGGCATCGCCGGCGGCCAGCGCCCGGGCCGCCGACGCGCCGCTGCGGCCGAGGCCGAAGACGGCGACGGGCTTGCCGGCATATGCGGAAATCGGGATCACGCCGCCGCTACCTCAGCTTCAACGTCGCCAGGCCGAACAGCGCCAGGATCACGGCGATGATCCAGAACCGGATCACGATCGTCGGCTCGGCCCAGCCCTTCTGCTCGAAATGGTGGTGCAACGGCGCCATGCGGAACACGCGGCGGCCGGTCATCTTGAACGAGGCGACCTGGACGATGACCGAGACCGTCTCCAGCACGAACAGGCCGCCGACGATGGCCAGCACCAGCTCGTGCTTGCTGACGACGGCGACGGCGCCGATGCCGCCGCCGATGCCGAGACTGCCGGTATCGCCCATGAAGACCATGGCCGGCGGCGCGTTGAACCAGAGAAAGCCGAGGCCGGCGCCGACCAGGGCGCCGCAATAGACCGCCAGTTCGCCCGCGCCCGGCACGAAGTTGATCTGCAGGTAGTTCGCGAACACGGCGTTGCCGACGAGATAGGTGATCATGGCGAAGGTCGAGGCCGCGATGATGACCGGGCCGATCGCCAGCCCGTCCAGGCCGTCGGTGAGGTTCACCGCGTTCGAGGCGCCGACCATCACCAGGGCCGCGACGGCGATGAACAGCCAGCCGAAGTCGATCAGCAGGTCCTTGAAGAACGGCACGGCGAGCGAGGTCGCGATCGCCGGCGGCATGATGTCCATCACCCACCAGGCCGCGGCGACGGCGATCAGGATCTCGCAGACCAGCTTGATCCGGCCCGGAACGCCCCGGGTATTCGCCCGCGTCACCTTCAGGTAGTCGTCGGCGAAGCCGATCAGGCCGAAGCCGATGGTGACGATCAGGACGGCCCAGACATAGCGGTTGGTCAGGTCGGCCCAGAGCAGCGTCGCGACGCTGAGCGCCAGCAGGATCAGGAACCCGCCCATGGTCGGCGTGCCCTGCTTGGCGATGATGTGACGCTCGGGCCCGTCGTCGCGGATCGGCTGGCCCTTGCCCTGCTTGCTCTTCAGCCAGCGGATGATCGACGGCCCGAGAACGAAGCTGATCAACAGCGCGGTCAGGATCGCGCCGCCCGTGCGGAACGTCAGGTAGCGGAACAGGTTGAAGACGAGGATCTCGTCGCCGAGCGGGCTGAAGATGTTGAACAGCATGACGCGGGCTATCCGTTGCCGGCGGCCCGCGGCCGCTCGCCACGGTCGAGCAGGGCCTGCACGATCGGTTGCATGCGGACGCCCAGCGAGCCCTTGACCATGACCACGTCGCCCGGCCGGACCTCGGCCAGCACGCTGTTCAGCAGCTTCTCGGCGTCCGGCGTATGGACGCCGCGACGGTTGCGCGGCACCACGTCGAAGAGATGCGCCATGTGCGAACCGCAGGCGAACAGCAGGTCGACCCGGTTCGCCAGCAGGTCCTCGGCCAGCTCGGCATGCAGCCGCGGCGCCGCCTCGCCGAGCTCCAGCATGTCGCCCAGCACGGCGATGCGCCGGCCGCGGGCCGCCGGCGCCGCCGCGCCCAGCAGCTCCAGCGCCGCGCGCATGGCCACGGGGCTGGCGTTGTAGCTCTCGTCGATCACGTGGAAGCTGCCGGCCGGCATGTCGACCCGATGGCGCCGGCCGCGGCCCTTCGACGGCGCCATGTCGGCCAGCGCCAGCGCGGCCAGGCCGAGGTCGGCGGCCAGCGCCCGCACCGCGGCCAGCACGGCGAGGCTGTTCATGGCCCAGTGCCGTCCGGGCGCGCCGACCTTGTAGGTCACGGCCTGGCCGTCGATATCGGCCGAGATGCAGTTGCAGGTCGGGTGCTGCACCAGGTTGATCAGCCGAGCGTCGGCCTCGCGGTGCCCGCCGAAGGTCATGATGCGCGCCGCGCCGGCCACCTCGGCGGCGGACCGCATGCGCTCGTAGTGCGGGTTGTCGCGGTTGATGATGGCGGTGCCGCCGGGCTCCAGCCCGGCAAAGACCTCCGACTTGGCGTCGGCGATCTCGGCGACCGAGTTGAAGAACTCCAGATGCACCGCCTCGACCGTGGTGATGATCGCGACATGCGGCCGGACCAGCTCGCTCAACGACGTCAGCTCGCCGGCATGGTTCATGCCGAGCTCGAGGATCGCGTAGCCGGTGTCGGACGGCATCCGCGCCAGGCTGAGCGGCGCGCCCCAGTGGTTGTTGAGATTGCCCAGGCTGGCCTGCGTCGGCGCCTGGCCCTCGAGCGCCCGCTTCAGGGCCTCCTTGGTGCCGGTCTTGCCGACGCTGCCGGTGATCGCGATGACGCGCGCGCGCATCCTGGCCCGGCCCGCCCGGCCGAGGGCCTCCAGCGCCGCCATGGTGTCGTCGACCAGCAGCAGCGGCGCGTCATCGGCCACGCCGTCCGGTCGCCGGTCGACCACCGCCGCGACGGCGCCGGCGCGCAGGGCGTCGGCGGCATAGTCGTGGCCGTCGAAGTTCGGGCCGCGCAGGGCAATGAACAGATCGCCGATCTCGACCGTCCGACTGTCGATGGAGACGCCGCCGGCCCGCCAGCCACGGGTCGACGTGCCGCCGGTCGCCTTGTCCGCCGTGTCGGACGTCCACAGCTTCTGTCCCGTCATCAACCCCCTCCCGCCAGGCCGGCGACCGCGCGCCGCACTTCCGCCGCATCGTCGAACGGCCGCACCTCGTCGCCGACGATCTGTCCCTGCTCGTGTCCCTTGCCGGCGACCAGCAGCACGTCGCCGGCGGCCAGCCGGTCGACGCCCGCGCGGATCGCCGCGGCCCGGTCGCCGACCTCGACGCCGCCCGGACAGGCCGGCATGATCGCGGCGCGGACCGCGGCCGGATCCTCGCCGCGAGGATTGTCGTCGGTCACGATCGCCAGGTCGGCGAGCCGGGCGGCGATGGCACCCATCTGCGGCCGCTTGCCGCGGTCACGGTCGCCGCCGCAGCCGAAGACCACGATCAGCCGGCCGCGGGTGTGCGGGCGCAGGGCGAGCAAGGCCCGCGCCAGCGCGTCCGGCGTATGCGCGTAGTCCACGTAGGCGGCGGCGCCGGCGGGATGGTCCGCGACGTGCTCCAGGCGGCCGGGCACGCCCTTGAGCTCGGGGACGACGGCCAGCGCCCGGTCGCGGTCGGCGCCGCAGGCGATCGCGAGTCCGAGCGCGCACAAGGCGTTGAGGGCCTGGAAGTCGCCGACCAGCGACAGTTCGATTTCCGAACGGATGCCGAACAGGTCGAGCTCGAGCCGCTGTCCGGCGGCCAGACTGACCCGGCGGCGGAGGCGCAGGTCCGCGTCGGCGGCGCCATAGGTGATGATCTCGTGCCGGCGCCGCGCGCAGACCGCGACGATGGCGTCGATCTCGTCGATATCGGCGTTCAGCACGGCTTTGCCGCCGGTGTCCATGACGGCGCCGAACAGGCGCAGCTTGGCCGCCAGATAGTCCTCGGCGGTAGCGTGGTAGTCGAGATGGTCGCGGCTGAAGCTGGTGAAGGCGGCGGCGGTCACCCGCAGGCCGTCAAGCCGGCTCTGGTCGAGGCCGTGGCTCGAGGCCTCGATCGCCAGGTGGTCGACACGATCGTCGGCGAGCTCCTTCAGCAACCGGTGCAGTTGCGCCGGTTCGGGCGAGGTATGCGCCAGGGCGCGCCGGCCGGCCGGACCGATGACGCCCAGCGTGCCGAGGCTGGCGGCGCGGCGGCCGAGCCGGGCCCAGATCTGGCGCGTGAAATCGGCGACCGAGGTCTTGCCGTTGGTGCCGGTGATGGCGGCGACCACGGCCGGCTGGGCGCCGAAGAAGCGGGCGGCGAACAGCGCGAACCGTCGGCGCGGGTCGGCGTCCGCGATGACCGGCACGTCGACCGCCGGCAGGTCGGCATCCGGCCGCGCCAGCACCGCCACCGCGCCCCTGGCCACGGCGTCGGCCGCGAAGGCGGCGCCGTCCATGCGCGTGCCCGGCATGGCGGCGAACAGGAATCCGGCCTCGACCTCGCGGCTGTCGGCCGTCAGGCCGGCGATCTCGACATCGCCGGCGGCGCCCGCGACCCGGCCCTCGGTGAGCTCAGAAAGACGCATATTTCGCCTCCCGGCCCGGGATGGCGACCTTCATCGCCTCGCGGATGTCGGGCCGCGCCGGATCGACCGGCGGCAGCTTCAGGATCGAGCCGATGCGGGCGATGACATGGCTGACGGTCGGCGCCGCGGTCCAGCCGGCGCTGGCGAAGCCGTGCGTCTTGGCGGTTCCCCGTGGCTCGTCCAGCAGCACGTAGACGACATAGCGCGGCGCGTGCATAGGAAAGGCCGCGACGAAAGACGACAGCAACGCGCGGCGGTCGTAGCGCCGGCCCTTGGCCTTCTCGGCCGTGCCGGTCTTGCCGCCGACGAGACTGTAGGGCACGTCGGCCTGCCGGCCGGTGCCGGCGGTCACGGCGAGACGCATCAGGCGGCGCATGCGCTCGGACGTGCGGGCCGAGACGACCCGCGTCGCCGCCGGCGGCGTATCCTGCCGGACCAGCGTCGGCCGGCGGTAGAGGCCGCCATTGACCATGGCGCCGACGCCGGCCGTCAGTTGCAGCGGACTGACCGCCAGGCCATGGCCGAAGGCGACCGTCATCGTGCTGACCTCGCGCCAGGGCTCGGGCCCCAGCGGCGTGCCGATTTCCGGCAGCTCGATGTCCGGCTGCCGGAACATGCCGAGCCGGTCCATGAAGGCCCGCAGCGTGTCGGTGCCGACGTCGAGCGCCATCTTCACGGCACCGATGTTGGACGAGAACATGAAGATCTCGGGCACCGAGAGCCAGCGCGCCTTCGGATGGTCGTCGTTGATGACGAAGCGGGAAACCCGGATCGGCTTGGTCGCGTCGTAGCCGCTGCGGAAATCGACCGTGCCGGTATCGAGCGCCATGGCCGTGGTGAAGATCTTGAACACCGATCCCAGCTCGTAGACGCCGAGCGAGACCCGGTTGAAGCGGGCGCCGCCGGCGACGCTGCCGGCATGGTTGGAATCGAAGTCCGGCAGCGACACCATCGCCAGCAGCTCGCCGGTGTCGACGTCCATGACCACGCCGGCGGCGCCACCGGCCGAGAAGGTCCGCATGGCGCGGCGCAACTCGTCCCGCAGCGCGTGCTGCACCCGCAGGTCGAGCGACAGCACGATCGGCTCGCCGCTGGCGGCCCGGCGCTTCAGCTCGGCATCGAAGTAGTTTTCGATGCCGGCGATGCCGTTGTTGTCGATGTCCGTATAGCCGAGCACGTGCGACACCAGCCGGCCGTGCGGATAGACCCGTCGCTGTTCCCGCTGGAAGCCGAGACCGGGGATGCCGAGGCCGTTGACATCGTATTGCTCGCGCGGCGACAGGTTGCGCTTGAGCCAGACGAAGCCGTTTCGCGACGTCAGCCTGGCCAGCAGCTCGGCGCGGTTCAGGCCGGGCAGGACATGCATCAGGCGGTCGACGACGTCGGCGGGCTCGCGCACCAGGCGCGCGTTGGCATAGAGCGAGGCCGTCTGCAGATTGGTCGCCAGCAGCCGGCCATGCCGGTCGACGATGTCGGCCCGTTCGCTGGGCGCCGCGCCCGACGTGGCGATCCGGTCCAGGCGCGCGCCGCGATCACCGCCGAGCACCGACAGCTCGACCAGACGGCCCGCGATCAACGCGAAGCAGGCCGCGAACAGCATGCCGATAATGACCAGACGGCTGCGGCCGACCCGCATGGTGTGTTCGTGCATGCCGACGAGCTGGATGGTCGGCGGGCCGGCCGGGTCGACCGCCATGGCGTCAGGCGCCATGGCGTCGGGCGCCGATGCGGGGCGGCCGGTCATGGCGCCCGTCCCTGGCCGCGGGCGGCGGCCCACGGCCGCGGCACCATCGGCTTCACCGTCGGCACCGGCCAGGCGCCGTCGCCGGACCGGCCCACCGCGACCGGCGCCGGCCGCGCCGGCACCGCGCCCAGGCCGGCGATCTGAACCGGAGACACCGGGGACAGATCCAGCGCCCCACGATGCCGCGCCGCCAATGCCTGCAGCCTGTCCGGCGTCGTCAGATAGCTCCATTCCGCGCGCAGCACCCGGATCGCCTGCCGGTCCTGCCGCAGGCCATGGTCGAGCCGGGCGAGCTGGCGCTCCATCTGTTTCACCTCGTTCTCGAGGAAATAGAGGCCGGTGGACAGCAGGCCGACGACGGCCAGCGCGGCGATGGTGACACGGCGCGTCATCGCGCGGCCCCGCGTGCCGGCGCCACGGCCTCGGTCCAGGCCGGCGCGTCGGTGCGCACGGCGACGCGCAGGCGGGCCGAGCGCGCCCGCGGATTGCGCGCGACCTCGCTGTCCCGCGGCTTGCGGGCGCGGCGGCTGGGGAGACGGAACGTCGGCGGCCGGGGGTCGGCG
>JANQKO010000148.1 GCA_028281075.1 Alphaproteobacteria bacterium
GGTGTCTTGGCGACTTGGCGGTGAAACCTGGTTTGTCGATGCGCCATCAACCAGCGCCTCTGTCGGCGAACGGGCTGTCTGACAGGGCGTTTCGCGGCGCGTCAGGCGCCGGGCGCCGCCGCGCGCAGCAGGGCCGCGTCGGCCTCCGGGCTGGACGGGTTGACGGACCATCCGGTGCCGAGCTCGAAGCCGCCGGGCGTGGTGGTGCCGGGCACCAGGCGCAGGTACCAGTGCAGGTGCGGCGCCGACGCGGCATCGCCGGCGGCCGACGAAATCGCGAAATTGTAGGGCGGATCGTCCAGCGCCGCCCGCAGGCGCCGCAGCACGTCGCGCAGCAGGGCCGCCAGCGCCGCGCATTCGTCGTCGTCGATGGCGCCGAAATCGGCGCGGTGGCGCCTCGGTAGCAGCCAGACCTCGCACGGCGCCGTGGCGGCGAACGGCACGACGGCGATGAAGCCGTCGTTCCGGCAGACGACGCGGTCGCCGGCGTCCGCGTCCCGGCGCGCCATCTCGCAGATGGCGCAGTCGCCGGTGCGCCGGTGATAGGCGCGCAGCCGCCGCCGTTCCGCCGCCACCGCGGGCGGCACGGCCGCCAGGGCCACCGCCTGGGCATGCGGGTGGCGCTGCGAGGCGCCGGCCGCCGCGCCATGGTTGCGGAACAGCAGCGTCATGCGCATGCCGGGCAAAGCGGCGAGGCGCCGGTAGGTGGCGCGGTACGCCGTCACGACATGGCGCAGGTGGTCGGGCGGCATCGCGGCCAGATCGAGATCGTGGCGGGGATGCTCGATGATCACCTCGTGCCGGCCGATGGCGGCGCGCCGCGCCAGCGGGCCGCCGGCCGCCGCCATGGCGGCGGTCTCGGCGACGATCGCGAACCGGTTCGGCACGACGCGCACGCGCCAGCCGCCGTCCCCGTCCGGCGATTGCCAGACGATGCCCGGCAGCAGGTCCTCGTTGCCCGGACAGAACGGGCAAGCCGCGCCGGCCGCCGCGCGCGCCTGGCCCGGCCGCCGCGCCCGGGCCGGCACCACCAGGCTGTGGCGGCCGGTCCGCCGGTCGTGCCGGATCTCGCCGGGCGTCGCGGGCATGCGGTCGCCGCCGGGATCAGAACGCGGTGCCGCGCAGGTGGAAGCGCGATTCCACCGAGCCGATCAGGTCCATCTGCTCTTCCATCAGCCGGGTCAGCAGGAAGCGTCCGGCCACCGACCGGCGCGCCTTCTCGCCCATCCGCGTCCGCAGGTCGGGATGGCGCAGCAGATGCACGATGCGCGCGGCGGCCTGCTCGACGCCGTCGACCAGATAGCCGGTCACGCCGTTCTCGATCTGATGCCGGATGCCGCCGACATTGCCGCCGATCACCGGCGTGCCTTTCCACATCGCCTCGGTCACGGTCAGGCCGAAGCCCTCGCGGATCGACTTCTGCAGCACCACGGCGGCCCGCCGCTGCAGCGCGTTGACCAGCGCCGAGTCCTGCACCGACAGGATGCGGATGCGGTCCTCGGCCGACGCGCAGAGCCGTTCGAACACCTCCTGGCCCTCGGGATCGTCGGTGGCGACGTTGCCGACCAGGACCAGCGTGCAGTCGACCTCGCGGCGGGCGATGCGGAAGGCGTCGATCACGCCCTGCGGGTCCTTCCAGGTATCGAAGCGCGAGACCTGCACCACCAGCGGCAGGTCGTCGGGGATGTCGTAATGGGCCAGGCGGTCGTCGATCTCGGCGTCGTCGAGCGGCCTGTTGGTCGACGAGAACGGATCGATCGCCGGCATGATGAAGCGCTGCGGCACGCCCAGCGGCTGGGCGTATTCCGGCAGCGACAGGATGACCGCGTCGTAGCGCTCGATGAAGCCGGCGAGGTAGGCCCAGAGTTCCGGGTGCGGGTGCGACAGGTCGACATGGCAGCGCCAGAACCAGGGGCTCTTCTTGCGGAAATACTTGATCAGCGGCAGCGGCTGCGGGTCGTGCACGAAGACCACGTCGTGATCGAGATGCAGGCGCACGGCGTTCTCGTACACCACCTCCTCGTAGATCTCGCGCTTCAGGTCGCTGAGATTGATGTCGCCGCCCTGCAGCGCGTTGTGCATCTTCTTGGTGATGCTGAAGAAGTCGGGCCGGCCCTGGATCACCCGCCAGCCGGTGCGCAGGCCGGCGGCGTTCGCCAGCAGCGACAGCGACGACAGGATCTCGGCGACGCCGCCGCCGTAATAGGTCGAGTTGATATGGACCACGTGCAGGTCGTCCAGCAGCTCGGCCTTGCGCAGGATCCGGTCGACCGCCTCGGCGCCGATATGCGGCTCGTAGTCCTCGACCCGGGTCAGCTCGAAGGCCGGCGCCGCCGGCATGTCGCCGTCCGGCTGCCAGCGGGCGGCGGCGGTGTCGCGGCGCGCCCGCCGCCGGTTCTGGATCTCGTTCACGTCGCGGCGCGCGCCTCCCTGCCCGGCGGTGACGTCATGCCCGCCTTCTCCGTCCCACCCTAGGCGCGGGCGCCGCGCCGGCCCTTGACCCAGGACAAGGCGCGGCCGGCGGCCCGCCGGCCCGTTAACGGTATGTTGCCGAACCCCCGCTATGAATCGCCCATGGCGGGGGGAGCGCCGATGGACGGTAACCGTGCGTCGCACAAAGCAAGACATGCCGGGCCGTTCCTGGCTGTCGCGTTCGCCTTCGCGCTTTATCTGGCCTTTGCCGCCGGCGACGTCGGCGGGGCGGCCGCAGCGGGCGAGCTGGGCGTGACGATATTGCTGGCAGCGGTGATTCTGGGCATGGCCGCGGCGGCGGCCGCCGGGATCATGGTGCGCCGGCGGTTCCTGCAACTGAAGCGAGAGGCGGCCGGCACGGCCGAGCTCGCCGACCGCCTCGCCGCCACGGTCGAGACGCTGAACGCCGGCAACCGGGTGCTGCGCGACAGCGAGGAACGCGCCGAGGCCGCGAACCGGGCCAAGTCCGCGTTCCTGGCCAGCATGAGCCACGAGATCCGCACGCCGATGAACGGCATCATCGGCATGACCGCCCTGCTGCAGGACACCGACCTGTCGCCGGAACAGCGCAACTATGTCCAGGCCGTGCAGGATTCCGGCGATGCGCTGCTGAACCTGATCAACGACATCCTCGACTATTCCAAGATCGAGGCCGGCCGCCTCGCCTTCGAGGCGGTGGACTTCGACCTCGCCGCCATCACCGAGCGGGTGGCCGAGCTGCTGGCGCCGCGCGCCGGCGCCAAGGGCATCGAGATCGCCACCTATTTCGACACCACGGTGCCCACCGCCGTGCGCGGCGATCCCGGTCGGCTGCGGCAGGTGCTGCTGAACCTGGTCGGCAACGCCGTGAAGTTCACCGAGACCGGCGGCATCAGCATCGGCGTCTCGCTGCGGCGCGAGACGGCGCGCCGGCTTCACCTGCGGTTCGACGTCACCGACACCGGCATCGGCATTCCGCCGATGGCGCAGGCCGGCCTGTTCGATGAGTTCACGCAAGGCGACGTCTCGGTGGCCCGCAAATACGGCGGCACCGGGCTTGGCCTGGCGATCTGCCGGCAGATCGTCCTGCGCATGGGCGGCGAGATCGCCGTCGAGAGCGCCCCCGGCGAGGGCAGCACGTTCTGGTTCACGGTCGATCTGGAACGGCAGGCGGAACGGCATATGGCGACGCCGTCCTCGCTCGCCGGCCTGAGCGTCCTGGTGGCCGACGGCAATCCGGTCAGCCGCGGCGTCGCCGCGCGCCAGCTCACGGCCTGCGGCGCCCAGGTCGTCTGCGTCGAGGACGCGACCGGCTGCATGGCGGCCCTGCGCGAGGCGGCGCCGGCCGATCCGTTCGACGTGGCGCTGGTCGACATCAGCCTGCCCGACATGCCGGGCGACGCCGTGGCGCTGACCGTGCGGGCCGACACGGCGCTGGCCGGGACCCGGCTGATCGTGATGCTGCCGACGGAAAGCCGGGCCCGGGTCGACAACCTGCGCCGGGCCGGCTTCGACGCCTATATGATCAAGCCGATGCGGCAGCGCTCGCTGGCGCGCCGCGTCGCCATCGTCACCGGCCGCGAGCAGGAGGACCCGGTTTCCGCCGACGGTCCGGCGGATCGGGCCGGCCACGGTCCGACGGTGGCGCCGGCCACCGGCGCGCCGGGGCTGCGCATCCTGCTGGCCGAGGACAACGCCATCAACCAGATGCTGGCGACGGCCCTGCTGGAGAAGGCCGGGCACCGGGTCGATGCCGTGGTCAACGGCGCCGAGGCCGTCGACGCGGTGACGGCGGCGGCCTACGACATGGTGCTGATGGACGTGCGCATGCCGGAAGTCGACGGCCTGGAGGCGACCCGGCGGATCCGGGCGCTGGGCGGCGCCAGGTCGGACCTGCCGATCATCGCCATGACGGCGAACGCGCTGGCCGAGGAACGGGACGCCTGCCTGGCGGCGGGCATGAACGATCATATCGCCAAGCCGATCGACGAGGACGACCTGATGCGCGCCGTCGGGCGCTGGCAGCCGTCCGAGATGATGGCGGCGTCGTGAGGCCGGCCGCGGCCGGCGGCGGTGCTTGCATGGCCGCGCGCGCGGTCTAAAGTGGCGGTCGCCTGCGTCCCGATTCGCCGCCACCGGCGGCCGGACGCGCCAACACCGGCGATGCCGTGAGCGAACCGTCCCGACCGTCCTGGCTTGAGACCCTTGCCGTCTATACCGACCGGCGCGTCGTCGCCATCCTCCTGCTCGGCTTTTCCAGCGGCCTGCCGCTGCTGCTGACCCTGTCGACGCTGACGATCTGGCTGGCCGAGGAAGGCATCTCCAAGACCACGATCGGCCTGTTCGCGCTGGTCGGCCTGCCCTATTCGATCAAGTTCCTCTGGGCGCCGCTGATCGACCGGCTGCCGCTGCCGCCGCTGACGACGTGGCTGGGCCGCCGGCGCGGCTGGGCCGTCGGCACGCAACTGGCGCTGATGGCCGGCATCGTCGGTCTCGGCGGCGCCGATCCGTCGACCGACCTGCTGGCCATGGCCTGGTGGGCGGCCTTCGTGGCCTTCGCGTCGGCCAGCCAGGACGTGGTCGTCGACGCCTACCGCGTCGAGCTTCTGGACGAATCGCAATACGGCGCCGGCGCGGCGATGTATGTCGCCGGCTATCGCGTCGGCATGCTGGCGGCCGGCGCCGGCGCCCTGTTCCTGGCCGAGGCGACGACCTGGTTCCTGGTCTATTGCGCCATGGCCGCCCTGGTGCTCGTGGGTGTCGGCACCATCCTGCTCAGCGCCGAGCCGGAGGCGGCCGGCGTGCCGGAACGCGAGCAGAAGGCGGCCGACTGGCTGCGCCGGAATACCAGGCTGACGGGCGCGCCGATGCGGGCTCTGCAGTGGACGCACGGCGCCGTGGTCTCGCCGTTTGCCGACTTCACGGCGCGGCCGTCCTGGCTCACTATCCTGCTGTTCATCCTGCTCTACAAGTTCGGCGACGCGCTGGCCGGCGTCATGGCCAACCCGTTCTATGTCGAGATCGGGTTCAGCAAGGGCGAGATCGCCAGCGTCTCGAAGATCTTCGGCCTCGCCGCGACGCTGATGGGCGGCTTCATCGGCGGCCTGATGGTGGTGCGGGTTGGCACTCTGCGCAGCCTGTTCCTGTGCGGCGTGCTGCAGATGCTGTCGAACCTGATGTTCGCCGTGCAGGCCGTGGTCGGCCACGACATCGGCATGCTGACGCTGGTGATCGCGCTGGAGAACCTGGCCGGCGGCATGGGCACGGCGGCCTTCGTCGCCTATCTCTCGGCCTTGTGCAACGTCGCCTACACCGCGACGCAATACGCCCTGCTGTCGTCCTTCATGTCCTTCGGCCGCACGACGCTGTCGTCGTCCGGCGGCTGGATCGCCGACCAGACGGACTGGGTCGTGTTCTTCGTCATCACCACGGTGGCCGCGCTGCCCGGCCTGCTGCTGCTGGTCTGGCTGGCGCGCCGGGGCTATCGGGCCGAGGCGTCGCCGGCGGCGGCCGGCGCGCAGCGGTAGAACGCGACGAAGAACCGGACATCGCCGAGCGGCGCGACCCGGTGCGGCACCGTGGGCTCGACCACGCCCGGCAGTTCCGGCGTCAGGACCTGGCGCTCGTAGGGTTCCAGGATCTCGTAGTTCAGCGCGCCCTCGAGGACGACGATGCGTCCCCACACCCCCCTGGCGGTCTTGTGGGTCTTGCGCAGGCCGTCCGGCACCGTGGCCTGGGTGAAGGTCGCCGTGCGCTTGTAGGCGGTCGCCGTGGCCGGCATGGTCTTCATCGCGCCGCGCGCCGCCTCTCGATATCGTCCGGGGAATAGAACATCGCCAGCTTCAGGCTGCCGGCGATGCGCTCGGCGCGCGACCGGATATCGGCGGCGGTCGCGGGCGCGAACAGCTCGGCCAGGGTCGCGCCGAACAGCGCCAGCCAGCGGTCGAACAGCTCGGGCGTGACGCCCGACAACCGCCCGTGCGCGGCCAGCGGGTTGCCGCCGTAGCGGCCGCTCTTCAGCAGCACCGACGACCAGAAGTCCCGCATGGTGCCGAGATGCGCCGTCCAGTCGTCGCCGATCGCGCGCGCGAACACCGGTCCCAGCAGCGGATCGGCCCGGACCCTGGCGTAGAACCGGTCGACCAGCGTCGCGATGGCGTCTTCGGTGATGGCGTGCGGTCGTGTCATGGCGGCCCGGTCCGGTAGTTAAGATGTATTTGTCATGCATATTAAATACGATGGCTAAATGCAATATTCAAGATACACCTTTTTGGCTAAGCTACGACCATGCGACTGACCCGCCATACCGACTATGCCTTGCGCGTGCTGATGTATCTCGGCCTGCGCGGCGACCGCCTGAGCACGATCCACGAGATCGCGACGCGATACGGCATCTCGGAGAACCACCTGACCAAGGTCGTGCACCAGCTTGGCCGCCAGGGCCTGGTCAAGACGGTCCGCGGCCGCAACGGCGGGCTGATGCTGGGCCGGCCCGCCGCCCGGATCAACGTCGGCAAGGTGGTGCGCCTGACCGAACCCGATTTCGAGATCGTCGAATGCTTCGACCGCGAGACCAGCCAATGCGTGTTGCGCGGCGCCTGCGTGCTGCAGACGGCGCTGTCCGAGGCCGTGCGCGCCTTTCTGGCGGTGCTGGACGGCTATACGCTCGCCGACCTGCTGCGGCCCGGCGACCGGATGGCGACACGCTTGCTCGCGGCGTCCTGAACGATCAGGATCCGGCCATGACCGGGCGCATCGAGGTCGTCGAGGCCGATATCACCACGCTGGCGGTCGACGCCATCGTCAACGCCGCCAACGAATCGCTGCTGGGCGGCGGCGGGGTCGACGGCGCCATCCACCGCGCCGCCGGGCCCGGGCTGCTGGCCGCCTGCCGCGGCATCGGCGGCTGCCCGACCGGCGAGGCGCGCATCACCGGCGGCTACCGGCTGCCGGCGCGGCACGTGATCCACACGGTCGGACCGGTCTGGCGCGGCGGCGACGCCGGCGAGCCGGACCTGCTGGCCGCCTGCTACCGCAACTGCCTCGGGCTGGCGGACGCCAATGGCGTCGCCACGATCGCCCTTCCGGCCATCAGCACGGGCGTCTACGGCTATCCGCTGGCCGCGGCGACGCGGATCGCGGTCGGCGGGGCGCGGGATTATCTGGCCGCCGGCGGCGCCGTCGAACGCGTCGTGTTCGCCTGTTTCGGGACCGAGGCGGCGGCGGTCTACCGCGACACGCTTGCCGCCGGCGGCTGACCGTCACCGGGCTTTCATTTGACCCGCCGGCCGCCGCGGCCTACGGTTAACGGTGGCGTTGCAATCGGAACCTCGATAGCGCGAAAAGGGGTACTCCATGCGTAAGACACTTCTGGTCGGTCTGGCGGGCGCGTTCATGCTGGCCTCCGGCGCGGCCATGGCCGGCGGCGCGGGCGGTTGCGGCTGGGGCATCCACACGGCCCAGGGCAACGGCGAGCAGCAGACGGTCTCGACCGAGCTGGCCAACCCGACCAAGCCGGCGCAGACGGCCCAGGACACCGGCAAGGGGTCGAAGGGCTAGCCGCCGCGCTGCCGCCGCGCGCGGCGGCCGATAGTGTAGATCTTGTAGCGGACGCGCGTCGGGATCGTGGATTCCGCGCCGGCGCGTCTTTTCGCCCTTGAAATCGCATTTGGCGGGAAATAACTGGGGTGCAATGCGAGCGCCACAGGATCGACATAATTTTCCGCTAAAGTGATTCGTATGGACGCACAGGCGCAGGCCTATCCGGCGGACCCGCCGTCCCTGCCGGACGTATTGGCGACGGCCGGCGAGCTGTGCGTGCGGCTTGCCCGCACGCCCGAGGACGTCGCGGCGGCGCAGGCGCTGCGCTACGAGGTCTTCTACAAGGAGATGGCGGCGGCGCCGACGCCGGAAATGGCGGCGTTGGAGCGCGATTTCGACCGCTTCGACGATATCTGCGACATCCTGCTGGTGGTCGACGGGGCGCGGCCGCCGGAGCAGGCCGTGGTCGGCACCTACCGCATGCTGCGCCAGGAAGTGGCCTGGGCCCATGACGGCTTCTATTCGGCGGACGAGTACGACCTGACGCCGCTGTCGCGGCGGTTCAGCGAACGCGAGCGCGGGCTGGAGCTGGGCCGAAGCTGCGTGCACCGCGACTACCGCTCGAACGCCACGATCCAGTTACTCTGGCGGGCCATCGCTGAATACATGGCGACCTACAACATCGCCTGGATGTTCGGCTGCGCCAGCCTGCCGGGCACCGAGCCCGACGCGCTCGCCGAACCCCTGTCGTTCCTGCATCACAATTGTCTGGCGCCGGCCGATCTCCGGGTCCGCGCCGTGCCGGACCGCTATGTCGCCATGGACCGCCTGCCGGCCGACGCGGTGTCGCCGCGCCGGGCGCTGGCCATGCTGCCGCCGCTGATCAAGGGCTACCTGCGGCTCGGCGCGCATATCGGCGACGGCGCCGTGATCGATCCGCAGTTCGGCACCACCGACGTCTGTATCATCCTGCCGGTGCGCCGCATCGGCCAGCGCTACTTCTCGCATTTCCGGCCCGGCGCCGAGAACGGCGGCAAGCCGGTGCCGATTCCGGGTGGGCGGAAAACGCTCTAGACTTGCCGGCGAACGTCAATCGCCGGACCCCCGACATGATGACAGCCGCCGATGCCAGGTCCGCCCGTCCGGCCGCCGCGGCATCCGGCCGCCTGGACGTGATCGACGCGGCGCGCGGCGGCGCCGTCGCCCTGATGGTCGTCTACCACCTGTGCTGGGACCTGTCCTATTTCGGCTTCGTCCGGTTCGACCTGCTGACCAATCCCTGGTGGCTGGCGTTCCGGACCCTGATCCTGGGCACCTTTCTCGCCATCGCCGGTTTCGTGCAGGTGCTGGCGCATGGCGACGGCCTGCGCCCGGCGCCGTTTCTGCGCCGCCTTGGCCTGCTGGTGGCGAGCGCGGCGGCGATCACGCTGGCGAGCTGGCTGGTATTCCCTGACAGCTACATTTTCTTCGGCGTCCTGCACTGCCTGGCGTTGGCCAGCCTGCTGACGCTTGGCGTCCAGCGTCTGCCGGTGCCGCTGATCCTTGCCGGCGCGGCCTTGTGCATCGTCGCGCCGGCGCTGTTCGCGCAGCCGCTTTTCGACCGGCCCTGGCTGTACTGGCTGGGCCTGGTGACCGAGGTGCCGGTGTCGAACGACTACGTGCCGATCCTGCCCTGGTTCGGCGTCACGCTGCTGGGCGTCGCCGCCGGCCGCGTGGTGGCCGTCGACCCGGCGAACCGGCTGCCGGCCATGGCCTGGCGGGCGCGCCGTCCGGCCGCCCGCGCGGTGTGCTGGTCCGGCCGCCACAGCCTGCCGGTCTATCTGGTGCATCAGCCGCTCCTGCTTGGCCTGCTGTATGCCGCGACCATGGTCGTCGACGTGCCCCGGCCGCCGGACGCGTTCTCGCAGGCGAAAGCGGCGTTCTCGCGCGACTGCCATGCCAGTTGCGCGCCGACCGCCGCCGCCGCGACCCCGCCGCTCGACTGCCGGGCCTATTGCGCCTGCATCGGCGACGGCCTGACGGCCGCCGACCTGTGGCCACAGGTGCTGGCGGACAATCTGACGCGGCTGCAGGAAGAACGTATCGCCGGCCTGGTGGCGCAATGCCTGCGGCATTAGGGCATTATCGGGGCATCCGGCGCCCGTGGCGGCCGGACACCGATCAGTCCAGCGGCCGGGTGTCGGCCCTTGCGGCCGGTGACGTCACGCGGCGAGGCGCGGCGGGGCGAAAGGGCGCGCGGCCGGCTGGCCGGGGAGGTCGAGGCTCCGCGCGCCGTGCCGGCGCCACCAGGCGTCGAAGCGCGTCCGCGCCGCGCCGTCGTCGCGCAGCCAGGCCAGCTCGTAGACGGCCCCGCCCCACAGCTCCAGCACCGCGTCGAAGTCCGGGCCACGCACGACGAAATTCTCCAGGTCCGCGTCGAGCCGCGCGAAGACATCGCCCGGCAGCTCGCGGCGCTCGTCCCATTCCAGGTCGAGGGTCTCGTAGAGGGCGATGATCTTGTCGATGGCGGTGTCGAACATGGTGGTCTCCCCAGACTGGCGCGACGGCATGCGGCGTTTCCTCAACTGTTGGATTATCTGGGCTCCGATGCGTCAGAATTGTGTGAGGGTTTTCACAGAACGGAGAAATTTTGCCGGCCCGACGGCCCGGGTCATCGCTTCAGCCGCCGGCTTGCGCTAACCCGCCATTCTCCCCGCTTCCATGGTCTGCGCGGCGTCGTGCTGTCGACAGGGCAGGAGCGCTGCGCGGCGCAAGGTCATCCCCGACACGACCGGGACGATCTGAGCGTCCGACCCGACACAAACCGCCTTGGTGCCATTTCTGGTCGGACTCTCGGGCAGGGGTCACCGCCAGAACGCCAAGACACCAAGGGGTGGGCAATCCGACGCCATGCCGGCCCCTGCCGCATCGCCCCGCCTCAGATCGCCGCCGCGATCGCCTTGCCCAGTTCGGCCGTCGTCGCCTGGCCGCCGAGGTCGGGCGTGCGGACCGCGCCCTCGGCCAGGATCGTCTCGATCGCCGTGACGATGGCGTCCGCCGCGTCCGCGTGCCCAAGGTGCTCCAGCATCATGGCGCCGGTCCAGATCTGCGCGATCGGATTGGCGACGCCCTTGCCGGCGATGTCCGGCGCCGAGCCGTGCACCGGCTCGAACATGGAGGGAAACTCGCCCTCGGGATTGATGTTGGCGGCCGGCGCCAGGCCCATGCCGCCGACCACGGCGGCGCCGAGATCCGACAGGATGTCGCCGAACAGGTTGCTGCCGACGACGACGTCGAACCAGTCGGGGTGCTGCACGAAGTGCGCCGACAGAATGTCGATATGGAACTGGTCGACGGTCACGTCGGGAAAGTCCGGCGTCAGCGCCGCCACGCGCTCGTCCCAATAGGGCATGGTGTGGATGATGCCGTTCGACTTGGTCGCCGACGTCAGATGCCGGGCCGGCCGCCGTTGCGCCAGGTCGAAGGCATAGCGCAGGATGCGGTCGACGCCGTGCCGCGTGAACACCGATTCCTGCACCACCATTTCCTGCGGCGTGCCGGCGTAGATCCGGCCGCCCATCTCGGAATATTCGCCCTCGTTGTTCTCGCGCACGATCAGGAAATCGATATCGCCGGCGTCGCGGCCGGCCAGCGGCGACCGCACGCCCCGGAACAGCCTGATCGGCCGCAGGTTGGCGTATTGCCGGAACGCGCGGCGGATCGGGATCAGCAGGCCCCAGAGCGAGACATGGTCGGGCACGCCGGGATAGCCGACGGCGCCCAGGAAGATCGCGTCGAACCGGCCGAGCTGCGCGATCCCGTCTTCCGGCATCATCTCGCCGGTCCGCAGATAGGTCTCGCAGCTCCAGGGGAATGTCGTCCAGTCATAGCCGATGCCGAATTTCGCGCCGGCCTTTTCCAGCACCGTGATGGCTTCCGGCACCACTTCCCCGCCGATGCCGTCACCGGCGATGACGGCGATCTTGTAACGTGTCATGCGATCCTTCCCCGGCCGCGGCGGCGGCATGTCCTTGTCGTTTGGCGAACGCTAGCATATTCCGGCCCTGGTCTCATGCGCCCGCCGCATGGCGGCATGCGGAACCGGCGTTTGACCCCGGTGCGATTCCGCCTAGTGTCGGCCGGCGCGTGGCGCCACGTCGCCACAAGATGTCACCGCAATAAACGGACAGGCATGGTCAGAGTGAGCTTGAGCCTCGCCGGGGCGGGCGTGATCTTCTATCTGCTCGCGTTTCAGTTCAGCAACATGTTTGCCTGACGCGCCCGGCGGATTATCACCGTTCTTTAACTTTCGTTAACTCTGTCGGCGCAGGATGGATGTCGACCGACGACATCCGTAGCGGACCGGCGCGACATGACGCATTTCCTCGTCACCGAAGACAATCCGGACGGCCACCGCCTGGAGGAAATCCTCCTGCTGGTGCGCAAGGACATCGTTCTGCGCGCCACCAAGCTGCTGGACGATCAGCGGCCCGAGGCGCGGCACGTGCTGGAGAACAACATCCGCATCCTGGGCATGCTGACCGAATGCATCAACCTGGCCGAGGACAGCTCCAAGCTGCTGGACAAGAGTTTCGGGCCGAGCGTGCCCGGAAAGCACCGCGTCGGCACGCCCTGATCGACGCCCGGTCCGACCGCCGCGCCGGCCCGGCATGATGGCGGGATCGTCGAGAAAGAACGAGGTCAATCAACCTGTTATCAACTTCCTTGAAACAATTGTGAAGTGTGACGTGAGTCACCCGTGTTTCGGTTAACGCGTCCCATATGTAACGACAGACGGCCGGCATGGATCACGCCACGTACCGGGCCGTCGTCGACATCATTCGGTCCAATCGAGGAAAGGAGCAAGCGATGACGAAGAAGGCAAGCGGGAACGTCGGCCTGGTCGCGCGGCTGTCCGCCTCGGTCGGCTTCGTGGCCGCGCTGCTGGTTGGTGGTGCGATCGCCACCGCGAATCCGGCCGTGGCGCAAACCATCTGCGGCGAACGCGACGATTTTCTGAGCCAGTTGCACAAGCGCCATGGCGAGACGCCGAGCTCGATCGGCCTGTCGAGCTCGGGTCAGGTCCTGGAGGTGCTGACGTCGAAGGACGGCACCTGGACGATCCTGATGACCAGTCCGCAGGGCCGGACCTGCCTGGTCGCCGCCGGCGAGGCCTGGGAGAACCTCCCGCAGATCGCCATGGGCCCGGCGGCCTGACCGACATCGATCGCGGTTCACGGCGGACGGCGGCGCCCTGACGACGCCGCCGTCTCGATTCCGCGCGGCGACCACCCTATATCGCATCCTTCGAGACGCGCCCCTTCGGGCCGCTCCTCAGGATGAGGTTTTTCTTTGATATCAATACTTTACCTCGCCCCGGGGTAACCGGGGCAAAAGTCCGGGCGGTTTGTCATTGTCCCGGCCCACGGTCATGCTGGCCCGCACGGCCGTGAAGAAAGCGCTGAAGCCCCGCCCCCAATTGTCATGCCGGCGGCGGCCGGCATCCATGGGACTGGCCGCCCGTCGAACGACAAGGTCTTCGGGTTCTCGGCACCGGCAACGGTCTCCCGCCAAGGTCATACCGGCGGAGCCTGCCCGGGCGCAAGCCGGGGTGGCTATCCGTAGGCATTCGACCGCAGGCGCGGCGCTTGCCCGCGAAGCCCATGGATGCCGGCCTCCGCCGGCATGACGACGGGGGATTTTTTCGCGCGGGAGATCAACAGGGTGGTGGACTGCCCCCAATAGATGAGGGAATCCCAAAGAAGCCGAAACCGCCCGGGCTTTTGTTCCGGTTACATGCTGAGAGCCTGTGAAAGAGTCGCACCGAAGCCACCCAGGTCGTCATCCTGGCGAAGGCCAGGATCCACGTTTGTTGTTTTTCAACAGGTTGCGATGCTGGCCTGCGCCAGCATGACGGCTTCTTTTGGGTCGTGAGTAGTTCATTCACACGCTCTGAGGAGGTCGCGTAGCGGCCGTCTCGAAGCATGTGATATAGGGTGGCGGCGGCTCGTGACGTGAACGCGTTCCCGCGCGAACCCGGTCCCGCCCTAGTTCCGGCGGCCGAAGCGGCGCAGGCAGTCGTCGTATTCGTCGCGGGCGGCGCTGCTGAGGTCGACGCCGGGCGAGCCGTCGAACTGGCCGTCCAGCGGATCGTCGAGGGTCGGCCGCAGGCGCGCCGCGTCGCGCGCCGCCAGCTCGTAGCAATAGTCCCGCGCATGCGCCCGGGCGCCTTCCTCGCCGCTGATCAGGCCGCAACCGGCCAGCCCCAGCATGATCACGGGCAGGGTCACGATGTGAACGGAAAACCGGCGCATAAGCTGATTGTTTCGATGCCCCCGCGGAACGGTCACGCAGCATAGCACAGCCGCGGCCGGACATTGCTATGATTGCCGGCATGGCCGGGGGCGCGACCGCTTCCCCATGGCCGATGTTCCGAGGGAGGCGTGATGAACCAGGCAGGCATACTGGCCAATACGGCGCGGACGTTCGGCGACCGGCCGGCGGTCGCGGTCGGCGACGGCGTTCGCTTGAGCTACGCGGCGCTGGCGATGCGGGCGGCCCGGCTGGCCGAGGCGCTGACCGGCCGGTTCGGCCTGAAGCCGGGCGAACGGGTGGCCGTCGCCATGAAGAACGGCGCCGAATATTTCGAGGTCTGCTATGGCATCTGGTGGGCCGGGCTGTGCGCCGTGCCGATCAACGCCAAGCTGCACCCGCGCGAGTTCGCCTATATTATCGGGCATTCCGGCGCCCGGCTCTGCTTCGCCAGCCCGGATCTGGCCGCGACCATCGCCGATCTGCTGGACGGGATCGACACGCTGGACGCCGTCATCGGCACCGACACGGCCGATTACGCGGCCTGCTTCGCCGGCGACGCGGCGCCGCTCGCCGCCGGCGAACCCGATCACCTGGCCTGGCTGTTCTACACCTCCGGCACCACCGGCCGGCCCAAGGGCGCCATGCTGACCAACCGGAACCTGCTGGCGAACGTGATGAACTACTTCGCCGACGTCGACACGATCACGCCGGCCGATTGCATGATCCACTGCGCGCCGCTGAGCCACGGCTCCGGCTGCTACGCGCTGCCGCACGTGGCCAAGGCGGCCTGCAACGTGGTGCCGGAAAGCGGCGGCTACGATCCGGCCGAGACGCTCGACCTGATCGCGGCCTGGCCGAACTGCAGCTTCTTCTTCGCGCCGACCATGGTCACCCGGCTGGTCGGCGCGGACCCCGCCGGCAGGGCGGACACGTCGAACCTGAAGGCGATCATCTATGGCGGCGGCCCGATGTATGTGGCCGACGTCCTGAAGGCGCTGGAGGTTTTCGGGCCCAAGCTGGCGCAGATCTACGGCCAGGGCGAGGCGCCGATGACCATCACCGGGCTGTCGAAGGCGATGCATGCCGACACCGCGCATCCGCGCTATCTCGACCGGCTCGGCTCGACCGGCATCGCCCGCACCGACGTGCAGGTCCGCGTGGTCGATGCCGAGGACCGCGCGCTGCCGCCGGGCGAGATGGGCGAGGTGGTCTGCCGCGGCGACGTGGTCATGGCCGGCTATTGGCGCAACCCGGAGGCCACGGCCGACGCGCTGCGCGGCGGCTGGCTGCATACCGGCGATGTCGGCGTGTTCGACGCGGACGGTTTCCTGACGCTGAAGGACCGTTCGAAGGACATGATCATTTCCGGCGGCACCAACATCTATCCGCGCGAGATCGAGGAGGTGCTGCTGCGCCATGCCGGCGTGCTGGAATGCTCGGTGATCGGCCGACCGCATGCCGATTGGGGCGAGGAGGTCGTCGCTTTCGTCGTCGCCCGCGACGGCGCCGAACTGGCGACCGACGAGCTCGACCGGCTGTGTCTCGACAATATCGCCCGCTTCAAGCGGCCGAAGGATTATCGTCTCGTCGACGCCCTGCCGAAGAACAATTACGGCAAGGTCCTGAAGACCGAGCTGCGTCAGTGGCTGGAGAACAAATCGGCCTAGGGACCGCGGGAAGCGCCATCAGGGAGGCAGGCATGGCCGGACGCATGCAGGACAAGGTGGTCATCGTGACCGGGGCCGGTTCCGTGGGTCCGGGCTGGGGCAACGGCAAGGCGTCGGCCGTGACCTACGCCCGTGAAGGCGCGAAGGTGTTTTGTGTCGACCGCAACGAAGATGCCGCCGCCGAGATCCGGCGCATTATCGAGAACGAGGGATTTGCCGCGGCCGGGCATGCCTGCGACGTCGCCGACGAAGCGCAGGTCGCGGTGATGGTATCGGCATGTCAGGAGATCTACGGCCGGGTCGACGTGCTGCACAACAATGTCGGCATCGCCGGTCTGGGCGGTCCGGTCGAGACCGCCCTCGCCGACTGGCGCCGGGTCATGGACGTGAACGTCACTTCCATGTTCCTGACCTGCAAGCACGTGATCCCGCTGTTTCTGGCCCAGGGCGGCGGCGCCATCGTCAACATCTCGTCGCTGTCGGCGGTAAGGGCGGCGCGGCCGGAGCTGGCCTATGCCGCCTCGAAGGGCGCGGTCAACAGCCTGACCATCAACATCGCAATGGAATATGCCGACCGGAACATCCGCTGCAACGCGATCCTGCCGGGACTGATGGACACGCCGATGGTGCACCGGGACTTCGGCGGCGGGCCGGATGGGGGCGAGGCGGTGATGGCGTCGCGGCACGCGCTGTCGCCGACCGGCCGCATGGGCGAGGGCTGGGACGTCGCGCACGCCGCCGTCTATCTGGCCTCGGACGACGCGCGCTACGTCAACGGCGTGCTGTTCAACGTCGACGCCGGCCTGCAATACCGGGTCGGCTAGCCCGCATTTCTCACCACCATCACGGTCTGCGTCGCGCTGCTTGCCCGATGCACCACATCGCGCCGCGCAGCGCCCCTGCCCTGTCGACAGCACGACGCCGCGCAGACCATGATGGTGGTGAGAAATGCGGGCTATGCCCGCGGCTATTCCGTCGCCATCTGGCCCGACGGCCGGTCGAGGGCGTAGCCGGCGGCGCGCACGGTACGGATCAGGTCGGCGCCGCCACTGTCGTTCAGCGCCTTGCGCAGGCGCCGGATATGCACGTCGACGGTGCGCGGCTCGACATAGGCGTCCTCGCCCCAGACGGCGTCGAGGATGCGCTCGCGGCTGAACACGCGGCCGGGATTCTCCAGGAAATGGCGCAGCAGCCGGAACTCGGTCGGACCCAGATGCACTTCCCGGCCGTTCCGGGTGACGCGATGGGCGGCGAGGTCGAGGCGGACGTCGGCGAAGCTGAGCTCGTCGGCGGACGTCGCCGGACGGCTGCGGCGCAGCACGGCGCGGATGCGGGCGATCAGCTCCTTGGGCGAAAACGGCTTGGTGATGTAGTCGTCGGCGCCGGTCTCGAGACCGCGCAGCCGGTCGGCTTCCTCGCCGCGCGCGGTCAGCATGATGACCGGCAGGCGCGCGGTGACCTTGTTGCGCCGGATCTGGCGGCAGATCTCGATACCGGAGACTTCCGGCAGCATCCAGTCCAGGACCACGAGGTCGGGCAGCCGCTCGGCGATCATGGTCAGGCCTTCGTCGCCGTCCATGGCCGCGCGCACGTCGAAGCCTGCCTTCTCGAGGTTGTAGGTCAGCAGCGTCACCAACGCCGCTTCGTCTTCGACAAGCAGGATCGATGGTTTCATGGTGCCATTGATCATGTCTCTAGCTTACGTACCTTTTCTGAGGGGCCGGCGAACGTCGACGTATCGTCGCTCTTCGGCCGGGAGTCGTGCAGTCGTGTGCCCTCGATCACGTAGTGGATGTTTTCGGCCATGTTGGTCGTATGGTCGCCCATGCGCTCGATGTTCTTGGCGATGAACAGCAGGTGCGTGCAGGAGGTGATGTTGCGCGGATCCTCCATCATGTAGGTCAGGAGCTCGCGGAACAGGCTGTTGTAGAGCTCGTCTACCTCTTCGTCGCGGTTCCAGACGTCGATCGCCCGCGCCACATCGCGCTCGGCATAGGCGTCGAGCACGTCCTTGATCATGCGCTGCACCAGGCTGCCGATCCGCGGCACGTTGTGCACCGGCGCCACCATCGGCGCCTGGTTCAGCGCGATCGCCCGCTTGGCGACGTTCTTGGCGTAGTCGCCGACGCGCTCGATATCGCCGGACAGCTTCAGCGCGGCGACGATGTTGCGCAGATCGACGGCCATCGGCTGGCGCAGGGCCAGCAGCCGCGTGCAGAATTCGTTGACCTCGTCGTCGAGCTCGTCGATCTGCTGGTCCGTGTCGATGACCTTCTGCGCCAGCTCGCTGTCGCGCCGCGTCACCGCCTGGATGGCCGCCGCGAGCTGGCTTTCGGCCAGCCCGCCCATGCGCAGCAGCATGGAGGAGAGCTGCTTCAGGTCATCGTCGTAGGAGCTGACGATATGTTCGGTACCTTCGCCGGAATTTTCCATCACGACGCTCCTTGAGGCATGTGTTTCCGCGCGTCCGCCTAGCCGAACCTGCCGGTGATATAGTCCTGGGTCCGCGTGTCCTGCGGGCTGGTGAAGATCGTTTCCGTGGCGCCGTACTCGACCAGATAGCCGAGATGGAAGAAGGCGGTGAACTGCGAGACGCGGGCCGCCTGCTGCATCGAGTGGGTGACGATGACGATGGTGTAGTTCTCGCGCAGCTCGTCGATCAACTCCTCGATCCGGGCCGTCGCGATCGGGTCGAGCGCCGAACAGGGCTCGTCCATCAGCACGACCTCGGGATTGACGGCGATCGCCCGGGCGATGCACAGGCGCTGCTGCTGGCCGCCGGACAGGCCGGTGCCGGGCTGCTCGAGCCGGTCCTTCACCTCGCCCCACAGCCCGGCCTTTTCCAGGCTGTTCCGGACGACCCCGTCGAGCTCGTCGCGGCCCTCCGTCAGGCCGTGGATGCGCGGCCCGTAGGCGACATTGTCGTAGATCGATTTCGGGAACGGATTCGGCTTCTGGAACACCATGCCGACCCGGGCGCGGAGCTGGACCGGGTCGAGCTGGCGGTCGTAGACGTCGGCGCCGTCCAGGCGGATGGCGCCTTCGACCCGGCAGCCGTCGACGACGTCGTTCATGCGGTTGAGGCAGCGCAGGAACGTGCTCTTGCCGCAGCCGGAGGGGCCGATCAGCGACGTCACCTTCTGCTGCGCGATGTCCAGATCGACATCGAACAGGGCCTGCTTGTCGCCATAGAAGACGTTGACCTTGCGGGCCATGATCTTCGGCTGCGCGTTGGCCGAGGCCTCGGCGTTGGCGTGTTCGGCGACGACCATTGACTTAACTCCCCCTACCAGCGCCGTTCGAACTTCTTGCGCAAGAACACGGCGGCGAGATTCATCAGCACCAGGAAGGCCAGCAGCACGACGATCGCCGCCGACGTGCGCTCGACGAAGGCTCGCTCCGGGCTGTCGGCCCAAAGGTAGATCTGCACCGGCAGCACCGTGGCGGCATCGGTGACGCTGCCCGGGATGTCGACGATGAAGGCGACCATGCCGATCATCAGCAGCGGCGCGGTTTCGCCCAGCGCCTGGGCCATGCCGATGATGGTGCCGGTCAGGATGCCGGGCATGGCCAGCGGCAGCACGTGCTGCGTGACGACCTGCATGCGGCTGGCGCCCATGCCCAGCGCCGCCTCGCGGATCGACGGCGGCACGGCCTTC
>JANQKO010000150.1 GCA_028281075.1 Alphaproteobacteria bacterium
CCGCCTTCGGGGCGCTGATGCGCAGCGTCGAGCTGTCGCCGCAGGCCGCGGCCCGGCTGCAGCCGCCGGCAACGCCGGCCGCCGACACCGGCGACCTGCCGGAGCTGAGCCCGGCGGCCTTCGAGGCGCTGGTCGGCGCCGGCAGCGCCGCCCCGGCCAGGGCCGCGAGCGACGGCGACCGGCAGACCGAGGCCGCCCGCGAACTGCACGACATGCTGCGCGCCTATGCCGAGGAGCGCGGCGTCACGCCGCCCACCGGCGACCGCTGATCCCGATCACCGTCAATGTGGCGAGGGTGGCTGATTTAGCCACCCCCGTGCTACGTTGTTACACGGAAAGGATCGGAACCGATGCCGGCGAGACATACCAAGAACGTGGTCCTGACCGACGAGCTATCGGATTTCGTCGACAGTCTGGTGACGTCCGGACGCTACACGAGCGTCAGCGAAGTCATGCGCGATGGCCTGCGCACGCTGCAGGACCGAATCGCCCGCGATCAGGCCGAACTCGCCGAGATCCGGGCCCGGATCGACCGGTCGCTCGATCAGCTCGATCGTGGCGACTGCACGTCCGGCTCGCCGGCGGAACTCATCGGTAATGCCTTCGAGGACGCCCTCGGCGCGCCCGACGATTGAAAGAGATACGTCTCTCCCACGATGCACAGGCGCGGTTGCGCGAGATTGCCCACTGGACCGTCGAACAGTTCGGCCGGGTACAGGCACGTGCCTATCGTGACCGATTGATCCGCCGCATCGAGGCACTGGCTGCGGGAGAGTTGCCACATGCACGGCCGTGCGAAGCGATTCTGGCGGACAAACGCGCCGCGAAGGGGCTCTGCTACATCCGGGAGGGCAGCCATTACATCATTCTGCGCGAGACGCCGGACAGCCTCGATGTCGTCGACTTCATTCACGATCGCCGCGATCTGGACCGGATCGTCCAGCAGCTTCTTGCCGACGAAACCACTAATCTAAGGCACAGGCGATAAAGCATCGCCACACATCGACACGACTGCAATCGAAACAATTCGACCCCTTGTCCGAACACGCCGGGTCTGTCTTTAGTGACCGGTCAATTTCGATTGGGGTGATCCGTGATGTCGATTGAGCTCTGGCTCGCCTTCGCGGTGGCGAGCGCCGTTCTGCTGGCCATTCCGGGGCCAACGATCATGCTGGTGATCAGCTATGCGCTGGGCCGGGGGCGGGGCTCCGGCTGGGCCACGGTGCCGGGCGTGGTGCTGGGCGACTTCACGGCGATGACGATCTCGCTTCTGGGCGCCGGCGCGGTGCTGGCCGCTTCGGCGACGCTGTTCACGATCCTCAAGCTCTGCGGCGCGGCCTATCTGATCTGGCTCGGCATCCAGCTCTGGCGGGCACCGGTGACGCCGGAGATGCCCGGCGCCGCGGTCCGGCCGAACGGCCGGCGCAGGATGTTCGTCAGCACCTATGTGGTGACGGCGCTGAACCCGAAGAGCATCGTCTTCTTCGTCGCCTTCGTGCCGCAGTTCGTGGCGGCGGACGCAGCGGTACTGCCGCAGTTCGTGGCGCTGGAAGCGACCTTCCTGACACTCGCCGGCCTGAACGCGGCGCTGTGGGCGCTGCTCGCCGGCGAGATGCGGGCCTGGTTCCGCCGGCCGGCGACGCTGCGGCTGGTCAACCGCCTGGGCGGCGGCATGCTGATCGGTGCCGGCCTGCTGACCGCGGCGGCACGGCGCACGGCCTGAGCCCGGGCCATGCCGTACGCGAATGGCCAAACAGGGAGCACGGGATGATCGCGGTGATCTTCGAGATCTGGCCGGCCGACGGCCGGCAGCAGAACTATCTGGACCTGGCGGGCGGCCTGAAGGCCGAGCTGGAACGGATGGACGGCTTCATCTCGGTCGACCGGTTCCAGAGCCTCTACGAGCCCGGCAAGCTGCTGTCGCTGTCGTTCTGGCGCGACGAGGCGGCGGTCAAGGCCTGGCGCAACCATGCCGAACATCGGGCGGCCCAGGCCATGGGCCGGTCGGGCGTGTTCCGCGACTATCGCCTGCGCATCGCCGAGGTCGCCCGAGATTACGGCCTGGACGAACGGACCGAGGCGCCGGAAGATTCGCGCGCGGCGCACGGCGCCTGAGAGACCGTCCGGGAATGGCCGGGCCGGCCCGGGAACCAGACATGCGCATCGTCGACATCCGCGAACGCACCGTGCCGATCTCGCGCCACGCCGATCCGGCGCTGCCGTCGGGCGGCCTGACCACCAGCATCGTCGCCGTCGTCACCGATGCCGTGCGCGGCGGCAAGCCGGTAACCGGCTACGGCTTCGCCTCGTTCGGCCGCTTCGGCCAGGGCGGCCTGATCCGCGAGCGCTTCGCGCCGCGGCTGCTGGCGGCGGACGATCCGGACGGCAACCGGCTCGATCCGTTCCGGGCCTGGGCGGCGATGATGGCGGGCGAGAAGCCGGGCGGGCACGGCGAACGCTGCGTCGCTGTCGGCGCGCTGGACATGGCGGTGTGGGACGCCGCCGCCAAGCTCGCCGGACAACCGCTCTGCCGCTATCTCGCCGAACGCACCGGGCGTCCACGGCCGACCTGCCGGTCTATGCCGGCGGCGGCTACACCTATCCCGACGACGATGTCGCGCGCCTGACCGACGAGATCCGGCGGCATCTCGACGCCGGCTATACGCACGTGAAGATCAAGATCGGCAGCCTGCCGCTGAAGACGGACATGGCCCGGATCGACGCGGTCCTGAGGCTGTTGCCGGCCGGCAGCCACCTGGCGGTCGACGCCATGAACGCCTTCGGGCCGGAGCGGGCGTCGAAAACGGCCGCCGCGTTGGCGCCGCTCGGTCTGATGTGGTTCGAGGACATCTGCGATCCGCTCGATCTCGACGCCCACGCCGGCATCGCCGCCGGCTACGCGCCGCCGATCGCCGCGGGCGAGGCGCTGTTCTCGGCCGCCGAGGCGCGGCTGCTGTTCCGGCACGGCGGGCTGCGGCCGGACCGCGACATCCTGCTGTTCGATCCCGCGCACTGCTACGGGCTGCCGGGTTACCTGGAGATCATCGACGCGGCGGAAGCGCGGGGCTGGCCGCGCCGCGCCTTCTGGCCGCATGGCGGGCACCTGTTCAGCCTGCACGTCGCCCAGGCGCTGGGTCTTGGCGGCAGCGAGATCAATCCCTCGAGCTTCCCGCCGTTCGGCGGCCTGGCCGATGACGCGGTCGTCACCAACGGCCGCGCCGCGCCGCCGGACGCGCCCGGCATCGGTTTCGAGACCAAATCGGAATTGATGGATCTATTTCGGAACTTGATGAACGGTTGAGCCAGCAGTCAGATGGCCAATCTGCGCAAGCAACCAAGCACCACTGGGTCTGGACACTGTTAACAATTACCACCAATCCGGGACGGTACATCAACGTATTCGCCAAAAACGATTCGACAATCAACTATGCTTATGCATACTCTGGCGCATGGCTAGAGTAGAGCATATTCGGACGCCATCAGATCACACGTCTGACCAGCGTGCAGAAAAGATCATCGACGCTATCCGGACGTTGCTTGACGCGCTTTCGCCCACCGAGCAAGAGCGCGTTCTGCAGGCGATCCGTCCATCTGCAACGCCACGTGCCGGCGAAGTTCTTGGTGCCGTCGTCCGATTGTTGCCAAGCAAGCCAGAATGGACGGTCGAAGACATAAAGCAGGACGTCGCATCAGCCGGCGTTAAAGCGACGGCGAAAGAGATCTATAACGCACTCGGATACCTGAACCGCCGTGGACATGTCGAACGGCTTGGGTATGGCCGGTATGTTGTTGCGGGAGTAGGGATCGTTACCTCTGATGATCTTGGGGGCGAGCCCAATCCAAACGAGGACGACTAATGAATTCGGGTCGCAGAGCCAACCACTCTGCGACCCGTTTCCTGGCGGGTGGCGCCCGCTAACCCCCAGACCGGCACTGTGGAGCCGACGGAGAGGAGGTGAGGCTTAGTGTGGAAAGACCACACGATAAAAGCGGACTAAGTTGACGGCGTCATCGTGGCTAGCCACCACGGTGGTGCCGTCAACCACCCACATAAGAATTCTACAACTTTAATGGAGTCCTGGAAAGAATCTTTTCCCGTGAATTTCCTCGAGTTTACTCTATCATGCACATCGCTGCGAAATCGCTTCTGAAGCGCCGACATCGCACACAACGCGTCAGCGGCTATGATCATCACAAACTGATCAACAGTAGGCATACGCCGATTGTGTTCTCACTACATTACTACAACAGCATATTGGGCACGCTAGCATCACCGAAATGATGGTGCTTAACGATCTCCACGTGGCTTGGCCCGGCCGGCGACGACGCGCACCTTGCGCGGCGCGGCGAGCCAGATCAGCAGCGCCGAGGCGAGGCTGAGGCCGATGGCGATCTGAAACGAGGACGCGTAGCTGCCGGTCGCGTCGAACAGCACGCCGGTGAGCCAGGGACCGGCGGCCGCCCCGGCGCTGCCGGCGATGGTGAGCGTGCCGAAGATGGTGCCGTAGTGGCGGCCCTGGAAGATGTCGGCCGGCACCGCGCCGTAGACCGCGGCCAGGCCGTAACCGAACAGCCCCTGCGCCGCGACCATCAGGTAGACCAGCAGCAGGCCGGGTTCCCGTTGCATGACCAGGAGCAGGGCGTAGGCGGCGGCAAAACCGGCGGCGCTGATCGTCCAGACCCATTCGCGGCCGATGCGGTCGGACAGGTGGCCAAGGGCGGGCTGGCCGAGGACGCCGAACAGGCTGACGAAGCCGAGCGCCAGCGCCGCCTGGCCGGCGCCGATGCCGAGGTCGAGCAGATACTTGGTCTGGTGCACCAGGATCGCGTACCAGGCGAACATGGCGCCGAAATAGCCGGCGGCGATCAGCCAGAACCGCAGCGTGCGCGCGGCCCGAAACACGGTCCAGTCAACGGCGGCCCAGGCCGGATCGACGACATTGTCGGGTGGCGGCGGCGTGGCCGTCTCGGCCGCCGGCGCGGCATCGCCGTCCGGCGTGAGGCCCAGATCCTCGGGCCGCTGGCGCTGCAACGCCGCGTTCATCGGCACGACGACGACCAGCAGCAGCGCGGCGAAAGCCCAGCAGCCCTGGCGCCAGCCGATCCCGTCGATGGCGGTCTGGAACAGCGGCAGCAGCAGAATGGCGCCGATGCCGACGCCCGAGAAGGCGATGCCCATGGCCAGCCCGCGCCGACGCACGAACCAGTTCGGCAGGAACACCATGTGGCCGACATAGCTCAGCAATGTGCTGGCCCCGACGACGAGCACGCCCAGGGTCAGATAGAAATGCCAGGGTTGCGTCGACACCGTCGCCAGCACCAGACCGGCGCTGACCAGCACGGCGCCGGCCGGGATTACCAGCCGGGCGCCGAACCGGTCCATGCAAAGCCCGATCAGCGGCGCATAGAGCGCTGATGAGATGAAGCCGATCGAGAACGCCGCCGCGGTGACGCCGCGCTCCCATTGGAACTCGGCCAGGATCGGCGGGAACAGCAGCGAAAACACCGGCCGCGTGTTCACGCCGATGGCCATCGTCACGAAGGCGACGGCGACGACGATCCAGCCGTAGAACAGGCGCGGCCGTTCCGGGCCCTGTGACATGCTGCCAACTCATGCTGGTGTGGACGGATTCGGTGCGGCGGCGATGGACGCCGGAAGCGCCCGCAGGTTCGCACGGAAAACCGGGATCGCACAACGCGCGTTGCCCGGGCCGGGACAGGGCCATCCCGGGCTAAGTGTCCGTTTGAAAATGCCGTTGCCGGCCCGCTCCCCCACCCGGCCACCCAATTCAGGATACACTCGTTGGGTGGCCGGGTGGGGGAGCGGGCCGGTGCCGCCGAGAAAATGGGCTGACAAGCCCATTATCAAACAGGCTCTAACCGGACGCGCGCCGCGGGTCGGCGAACGCGACGGCCGAGGCGGTGACGATGTAGAAGCCGCCGGCCGTGCGGTTGAACAGGCGCTGCCGCCGGGCCGAGGTGAGCAGCCGGCGTAGCGGCCCGCCGAGCAGCACCCAGCCGACATAGATCGGGGCGACGATAGCGCTGGCGGTCGGCATCAGCACGGCGAGCTGCGGCGCCAGCGGCGCCGCCGGGTCGATCGCCTGGGTGAAGACCGAGAGGTACATCAGCACGGCCTTGGGATTGCTCATGGAGACGAGGAAGCCAAAGCGCAGCAGGCGCCCGGACGATTCGACCGGCCGCGCCGCGATCGCCAGGTCGGCCGGCGGCCGGCGCCAGAGCAGGATGCCGATCCAGACGAGGTAGGCGATGCCGAGCCACTTCAGCAGGTGGAACAGCTCGGCATAGAGCAGCAGCAGGGCGCCGAAGCCGAACACCGCCAGCAGCGCGTGCGCGACGCTGGCCAGCGTGATGCCGGCCGCCGTCCACAGCGCCCGGCGCGGCCCGTTCGACACCGCCGCCGTCACGCAGGCGACGGCGTTGGGACCGACGGGCAGGCCGACCGCCGTCCAGATCACCACGAAGGCCAGCCAATCCTGCAGCGACATCCCGTCCTCCCGCGCGTCGGCATCGCGACAACGGACGACAGCCTGATCGCGGCGGCAATCGTTGTCCAGCAGAGACGCTTCGCTTACGATCGAAGTATGACTGACGCCCCGTTCATCGCCGAGACCGGCGCGCTGATCGGCGATCCGGCCCGGGCCAACATCATCGCCGCGCTGATCGATGGCAGGGCGCGCACCGCCACGGAGCTCGCTTACGCCGCCGGCGTCTCGCCGCAGACGACCAGCGCGCATCTCGCCAAGCTGACCGAGGGCCGGCTGATCACGCTGACGCGCCAGGGCCGGCACCGCTATTACAGCCTGGCCGGACGGGAGGTGGCGGAGGCCATCGAGGCACTGATGCGGCTGGCCGCGAACGGCCCGCCACGGCACCGCCCGACGGGCCCGCGCGATGCGGCCATGCGGCGGGCGCGGACCTGCTACGACCACCTGGCTGGCCGGCTGGGCGTGGCGCTGGCCGACGCGCTGATCGGGCGGCGCTACCTTCGGGCCCAGGGCAGGGATTTCGACGTGACCAGGCCGGGCCGCCGCTTCTTCGCCGATTTCGGCATCGACCTCGACGCCGCCCGCGGCCGCCGGCGCGCCTTCGCCCGGTCCTGCCTGGACTGGAGCGAGCGCCGGCCGCATCTCGCCGGCGCGCTGGGCGCGGCGCTGGCCGACCGCTGTCTCGAGCTGCGCTGGATCGCCCGCATCGAGGACGGCCGCGCCATGCAAATCACCAGGCGCGGCGCGCGCGGCCTGGCGGAGACGCTCGGGATCGAGATCGACTAGGTATCCGTCCAGGGATTGATGATGTGAAGCCCAAATCCAGCGAAATCGTTGACATTCCGCGTGGCGATGGACAGTCGGTGAATGACGGCGGTTGCGGCAATTAGCGCATCGGCAAGATGTACAATTGATCCGTTGCTGGCCGCGTGGGCGCGAAGCTCCGCCGCCGAGTTGGCCACAAGCTGATCTACCGGCAGAAAACGGTCGGCATACCGTGTTTCGAGCACGGACAGCCAGTTGGCCAGGTCTGCACGGCGCTGATCCCTCGGTCGACGCTGAACACCGTAGGTAAGTTCATGCAGTGAAATGACGGATAGAAAACCATCCTCGATGCCTGCAAGGAACGTAACGACCCGCTCGTCGGGCTCGCGCCGCGCCAGCTCCGAGACAATGTTGGTATCGAGCAGCCAGCCCGTCACGGTGTGTCCGAAAAGGGCATCGGCCTTGAGGGTTCCCGACGGTCCGGTAATTCCAGGTCATCGCCGCGGGGCGTCTGCGTAACCAACCATCGACCAATGGACGGTCGTTGCGAGGTTAGTTTCCGCCACTCGTCCTCGGAAACGACGACACATGGGTTCATGGTGCCGATTTTCTGCGGACCCACCTCACGCGCACGCCGCAATACCTCAGAAAGCTTTGCCTTCGCGTCCTGTACCGTCCAGCTCGACGTATCCTTATTATGCAAGCTCTGGTGTTTCATCGAATTCCGGTTTCGTGCAAGGACTAGATTAGTCTAGTTTATTCTGTACCACAAGCTTTCGAGGACCAGGCGAATGGACATCGTCGTCACACCGGACGGACAGCTTGGCTTCGGCGACCGCCATTGGCGCTGCGCGCTGGGACGGGGCGGCATCGTGGCCGACAAGCGCGAGGGTGACGGCGGCACGCCGGTGGGCACGTTTCCGCTGCGGCGGCTGCTCTATCGGCCGGACCGCGTGGCGGCGCCCGAGACGCGCCTGCCGGCGTGGGCGCTGACGCCGGCCGATGGCTGGTGCGACGATCCCGGTGATCCGGCCTATAACCGGCCCGTCACCCTGCCCTTCGCCGGCGGCCACGAGAAGATGTGGCGGGACGATGGGATCTACGACGTCGTCGTGGTCCTGGGCCACAACGACGATCCGCCGGTGGCGGGGCGCGGCTCGGCGATCTTCCTGCATGTCGCGCGGCCGGACCATCGGCCGACGGAAGGCTGCGTCGCGCTGGCGCTGGACGACCTGCTGACGGTGCTGGCGGATTGCGGACCGGAAACGCGACTGACGGTTCAGCCCGATTGAGGCGGCCAGGGCGCGCGGGGGCCGAAGATCGCGGTGCCGACGCGCACATGCGTCGCGCCGAATTCAATGGCGGTCTCGAAATCGGCGCTCATGCCCATGGACAGGCCGGCAAGACCGTTCCGCTCGGCGATCTGGCGCAGCAGCGCGAAATGCAGCGCCGGCTCCTCGTCGAGCGGCGGAATGCACATCAGGCCCTTGAGCGGCAGCTTCAGCTCGTCACGGCAGAGCCGGATGAAGTCATCGGCGTCCGCCGGCAGCACGCCCGCCTTCTGCGCTTCCTCGCCGGTATTGACCTCGATGAAGCAATCGAGCCGGCGGTCCTGGGCCGCCATCTCGCGCGCCAGCGCGCGGGCGAGCTTGGGCCGGTCGACGGTCTCGATGCCGTCGAACAGCGCGACGGCCTTCTTCACCTTGTTGGTCTGCAGCGGCCCGATCAGGTGCACGCGGACCTCCGGATGCACCGCCTTGAGCGCCGGCCACTTGCCTTCGGCTTCCTGCACGCGGTTCTCGCCGAACAGCGCCTGGCCGGCGGCGATGGCGGGCTCGATGCGCTCGGGCCCATGCGTCTTGCTGACCGCGACCAGCGTGATCTCGCCCGGGTCCCGGCCCGCGGCATTGGCCGCGGCGGTGATGGTCGCGTTCACCGCGCCAAGATTCGCCGCGACGTTGACAGTCGCTTCGCCTGGCGTGGTCTGTAGGCTCATGGCAGTGTCGCGAGATCCGTGGGAGGGTGCGTGACGACCGTAGCAAACATGGCCCGGCGGCTCAATTCGCGGCACCCGGCCGGCCGGCGATTGCCGCCGCTGATCCTGCTAACCGACGCCGCCCGGTTGCCGGACCCGCTGGCCGCGGCGGCCAGGCTGCCGGCAGGCGCGGCGGTGATCCTGCGCGACTATGACGCGCCCGATCGCGCCGATCTGGCCCGCGCACTCGCGCAGATGTGCCGAACCCGACGGCTGCGGCTGCTGGTCGCGGCCGATGCGACGCTGGCGCACCGGGTCGGCGCGGACGGCGTGCATCTACCCGAAGATCTGGTCCCGCGGATGCCGCGACGCTGGCCGCGAGATTGGCTGATCACGGCGGCGGCGCATTCGCCGCCGGCGTTGTGGCGAGCCCGGCGCGCGGGCGCGGATGCGGCGCTGCTGTCGCCGGTGTTTCCCACGGCAAGCCATCCAGGCGCGCCGACGCTGGGTGCGCTGCGCTTTGCCGCCTGGGCGAACGAAATACCGCTGCCGGTTTACGCATTAGGCGGCATTAACGCGGGCACGGCGCGGCGGCTGACCGGCCGTGGCACGGTCGGTCTCGCCGGGATCGGCGGCATGACAGACGGCCCGGCCAGGCGGTAGACTGCGGCGGCTTTTCCGACATTGGACCTATCGATGCGCCTCAATCTCGGCTGCGGCTATGACAAACGTGACGGCTGGGTCAATGTCGACTCGGTGGCCGCCTGCGCGCCGGACCAGGTCGTCGACCTGGAGCGCCTGCCCTGGCCCTGGCCGGACAATGTGGTCGACGAAGTCCTGATGAAGCACGTGCTGGAGCATCTGGGCGCCGATACCGGGACCTATCTCGGCCTGATCGCCGAGCTCTGGCGGGTCTGCCGGCACGGCGCCGAGGTGCGGATCGTGGTGCCGCACCCCCGGCACGACCATTACCTGAACGACCCGACGCACGTGCGGCCGATCACGCCGGAAGGCCTGGAAATGTTCAGCCAACGCAAGAACCGCGAATGGGTCGAGCAGGGCGCGGGCAACACGCCGCTGGGCCTGCATCTGGGCATCGATTTCGAGATCGCGTCCGTCGACATGCGGCCCGACGGCGTCTGGCGCGAACGGCTGCAGCGCCAGGAGATCACGCCCCGGGACCTGGCCCAGGCCATGCGGCAGTTCAACAACGTGATCGTCGAGACGACGGTGGTGCTGCGCGCCGTCAAGGCGCCGGGCTGAGACATGCGGACCGGACGCCGGGGCACGGCCGCGCGGGCGACGGCGAGCTCGCGGACCCGGCTGATCGAGTTCGCCGCGCAGCGGGATTTCCGCTTCCGGCAGCAGAACGCCTCGCCGGAAAGCGCCCAGACCGGCCAGGGCGGCGAACGCTACTACACCACCTCGCGGCAGTTCGCCGAGCGGGCGCTGGCCGCCAATCCGGCGCAGTTCCGCATCCTGAAGACCGACAAGCGCCTGAAATGCCTGGCACGGGAGCGCTGGGCCGACACCGGCTATCGCGGCCGGCGGGTGCTGTTCCTGCTGCCCAGCGCGGCGCTGGGCAACAATGTCTGCACCGCGCTGTTCCTGCAGGCCTTCGCCGAACGGCACGCGCCGCGCGCGCTGGGCGTGTTCTGCGCGCAATCGGCCGCCGACATCTATCTCCGCGCCGGCCTGGCCGAGGTGTTCACCCTGTGGCTGCCGCGCCGCGCGCTGTCGCGCTGGGACATCGTGATCGATCTCGGCCACCTGGAAAGCCGGCGCAACATCGAGTTCTGGCCGGTCGACATGGAAGCGGACCTGCTGGCCGCCTTCGACCTGCCGCCCAGCACGCATTTCAGCGGCGCGGCGCGCGCGCTGCCGGACACGGATCGGCTGCGCATCGGCCTGCTGCCGCTGGCCTCCTCGCCCCTGCGCACGCTGCCGGTGGACGCGACGGCGGCGCTGATCGCGGCGCTGGCGCCGGCCGGCGATATCGTGCTGTGCCTCAACCGGTTCCAGCATCAGGGCGTGCTCTACCGGCAGGCGCTGCAGGAGCGGCTGCCGGCCGGGGTCGAGGTCATCGACGCCTTCGATTCGATCGGCGACCTGCTGGCGGCGATCGACGGCTTCGACTACGCGGTGTTCGCGGATTCGGGCCCGGCGCACATGTCGAAGCTGTTCGCGACGCCGGGCGTCGCGGTCTACACCTCGGCGCCCGGCGCGGTGCTGCAGGGCCGGTTCCGCAACCTGGCCGACTGGACCGTGCCGTTCGCGGGGCCGCACTGCCGCGCGCCCTGCGGCCTCGCCAAGGTCCGGCAGACGGCGGACGGCCGCGTCGGCTGCATGGGCTCGCTGGGCTGCGCGGTCGAGGACCTGCCGGCGACGCCGACGCGGCAGACGCCGGCCGCCGTCGAACGGCTGCTGCTGCGCGAACCGGTGCCGTGCGTCGCCGCGCTGGCCACGGCGGCGGACGACCTGGCCGGTTTCGTGCGGGCCGACCTCGCCGCCCGCCGGCAGAACGCGTAGAGACGACAACGGGGCGGCCAAAGCCGCTCCGCTTGGGAAAAACGTATCGGATGCCGCGATCGAGAGCGTGTTCCGCTCACGCGGAATCTGGACCGGCCCGCTCCCCCACCCGGCCACCCATAGGATACTGTCGTTGGG
>JANQKO010000219.1 GCA_028281075.1 Alphaproteobacteria bacterium
ATACAACTGGCACAGACCTCATGCTAGCTTGAAAGCCAAAACACCAATCAGCAGACTCCGTCTAGCCGAGGACAACCTATTGAGGCTCCACAGCTAGTCGATGTATTCGCGCAACTCCTCGCGCAGTTCGTCCAGGCGCTCGTAGGTGGTGTCCGTCATCCAGTCGCGGATCAGCTCCGGCACGTCGTCCTGGCTGAACCGCTTCTGCTCCTCCAGGTCGTAGACGAAGCCGGCGATGTGGGCCAGCTCCTCGCCGGTCATGTCGATCTGGTAGCCCAGCTCCATCTCCTGCAGCACGAACATCGTCGGCGCGCCGCGCCACATGCGGGCGGCGAATTCGAAGATGTCGGCATGCCGCTGGTCGGGGTCGGGGTCCAGCGGCGGGGCCGCCTTGCCGCCGACACCGTTGATGGCATGGCAGATCACGCAGCCCTTGCCGACGAACAGCCGCCGCCCGCGCGCCGAATCGGCGAAGGGCACGATGAAGCCCCGAACGCGCTGGCCATCGGCCGCGCCGTCGCCCCCCGGCGACGCCGCCGCGGCGCCGCCGGCCGTGAACAGAACGATCCCGGCCGTGGCCAGCGCCAGCGCGCCCGCCAACAGCCAGAGCGGCCAGCGCCGCCGGTAATCTCGAAGAAGGCTCAGCATGGTCCGCGCGATGTCATGGCATCCGTCCCCGTGGTTGGCGGTACCGGACCGACGGCGGCACGCGCCCGCGCCGCACGCCCCGTGGTCCGGCCTTCAGTCTCGGCCGGACGGCGGACATCGCGATGACCTGAATCAAACGGGCCGTATCGCCGGCCCCGCCTGCCGCTCTATGATCGCCGGCCGGGGCCGGATCGCGGCCGAACCTGAGGGGAGGAGAGACATGGGACGGCTGGACGGCAAGATCGCCATCGTCACCGGCGGCACCAGCGGCATCGGCGCGCGCAGCGTCGAGATCTTCGTCGACGAGGGCGCGACCGTCGTCTTCTGCGGCCGGCGCGCGGCGCTGGGCCAGGCGCTAGCGGACCGCCTGGGCGGCAAGGCGGCGTTCGAGAAGGTCGACGTCACGGTCGAGGCCGAGGTCGCCGGCCTGATCGGCCGCACGGCCGAGCGCCACGGCCGCATCGACGTGCTGTTCAACAATGCCGGCGGACCGGCGCCGACCGGCTCGATCGCCGGCATCGACATGGACTTCTACCAACGGGCCATGGACGTGCTGGTCGCCGGCGTGGTGCACGGCATGAAGCACGTGGCACCCGTGATGACGGCGCAGGGCGCCGGCTCGATCATCAACAACGGCAGCATCGCCGCGCATCAGGCCGGCTGGTCGTCGTCGATGATCTATTCCGCCGCCAAGGCCGCCGTCGTGCACCTGTCGCGCTGTGTCGCCATGGAACTGGGCGAACACGGCGTGCGGGTGAACTCGGTCTCGCCGGGCGCCATCGCCACCGGCATCTTCGGCAAGGCGCTCGGCCTCGAGGCGGACAAGGCCGAGCAGACGGCCGACGTCGTCAAGCAGGCCTTCGCCGGCATGCAGCCGATCAAGCGCGCCGGCCTGCCGGACGACATCGCGCACGCGGCGGTGTTCCTGGCCAGCGATGAGGCCAGCTTCGTCAACGGCCGCGACCTGGTCGTCGACGGCGGCCTGATCGGCGGCCGGCAATGGACCGCCCTGCAGCAGGGCCTGAACGGCCTGCGCACGGCCTTCGACGCCATGGGATAACCCGTCGCCGGAACGCCGCGCGCGGCCCGGCGAAGCCTGTCGACCCTCGATAAGAAATTCGCTATATTGAAATTATTGTAATCGTTTGGCTTGTGGTGGCCGGGTAGCAGGACCCCCGCGGACGCTCGAGGGCGAGATGCGGATGGCGGCCCGGCCGACCGAAGAACGCACCAGTCCGCCGCTTGGTGCCGGTTCGCGGCAGCGTGCATGCCCGGGCCGACCGACTGAAGCCACCGTCGAGCGCTTCAGGGATCTTGTTGGGGTTTCGAGTCCGTCTCCAGGGGCAGGGAGGCCGAGGACCCATGGCGAGGAAGAGTGACGCGGCGGACGTCGGGGAACGGTCGGGCAGACCTGCGCCGGCCTGCCGGGCACCGGCGGCGTGGGTCGTCGGCGCGCCGTCCGACGATATCGCGGGCGCCGCCTGCGCCGCGCTCGACCTGCTGTCGATCGGCGTCGCCATCGTCGATCCCGCATGCCGCTTCGTCTGGGCCAACCGCTATTTCCATGAGCTGCTCTCCGACGCCGACGGCCTGATGGTCATCGGCGGCGAGCTGCGCGCGTCGACCCGCGGCCAGACGGCGGTTCTGGCCCGGCTAATCAGCGATGCCGGCCACGCCGCCGGCGCGCCCGGGGCCGCCGGCGGCGTGACGACGCTGTCGCGGCCATCGGCGGGGCGGCCCTATCACGCCGCCGTGCGCCCGTTGCCGCCAGCGGACACGACCGCCGACCGGCATGTCGGCGTATTCATCACCGACCCGCAACGCGACGCCTGCCTCGACGCCGGTCACATCGCCGCGCTGTTCGACCTGACGCAAGCCGAAAGCGCGCTGGCGGCGCACCTGGCGGCCGGCAAGCGCCTGGATCTGGCCGCCGCCGCGCTCGGTGTCGCCACCGGAACCGCGCGCACGCATCTGAAGCATGTCTTCCAGAAGACGGGCACCGGCCGACAGGGCGAACTGAGTCGCCTGCTGCGGTCCCTGCTGGGCAAGCTGCGCTGGGCGCTACCCGGCGACGGTCCGCCGCCGTAACGGGATCAGCCGTCCGTGGCACCACCGCCGTCGTGCCAGTCGTCGACCGGCACGCCGTGGCTCTCGACGAGCTTCCGGAACAGGTCGTAGGCGTGGCGCGGAAGCTCCTGGAACGCCCAATGGTCGAGCTCCAGCCACTGCTCGCCCGTCAATGGCCCGTATTGCTGCTGCTTGTTGTCGTTCGTACTCACGTCCGTGCCCCGATCAATGACACGGCCGACCGTACGGTAAGCGGCATCGGCAGTTTCGCGCATCCAATCTCTGTATTCCGCAAAAGGTTAACAAATCCTTAACATCCCTCGGCCTCGCGCGTCAGCCCGCGAAAACGGCCCTGCCTGAACGCGCGAGCGCGAAACGATCCGGCATGCCGCGCCGCCGGCCAGCCTCCCGATGACGGCGCCGCCGCCATCGCAAGCTCAATGTCGAGTCGTTCCTGTCAGTGCCAGCCATTCCAACGTCGGCATGATCGTCATTCTCGGACCATGCATTCCCGGATCACGCACTTCCGGACCTTGCTTCCGGACCACGATCCGCGACGACCGCCGAACACGGTTCTGGCATCGTGGGCGACGCCCACCCCCCAACGCTCTCGACCCCCAATTCAGATGGCCTGAATCCCGTGAATTCTAGGAGATATCGGGTATTGGCGCGACCCAGAATTGAGCCCGCGGCCGTGTCGGATCAAGGCACGTCACGTGACAATCGCGTGTGCTGGCCGTGAGGGTCGGTTCGCGAACGGCGCCGCCGGCCGACCTGTGACAATCCGATAACATGCGCATGAAAGTGAACGAGGTCACAAAAACTCCGGCCGCGAGATGGCAGACTTCGGGGAAACCAGTCGGGCTTGATCGGGCGCGAGCCCTCGCGGAAGGCCGGGGTCGGGATCCCATGAACATGAGGGGAGAGGGCACGGACGTAGTGGCGCAGCAGGGGCTGCTGGGCGACGTCCTGTCGCGCATGCGGCGCGAACTGTCGGACCTCGACATCGACGCCGGGCGCCGTGACGCGCTGACGGCCCGGATCGACGCGCTCGGCGAGGCCGTCGCGGCGTCGCACGCGCTCGCCGATGCCGCGTTCGCGATGCTGGACCGGATCGCCGTCGGTGTCGCCCTGGTCGACATGGCCGGCGCGGTGGTCTGGTCGAACCGCTACCTGCGGGACATCTCGGCCCAGAACGACGGCCTGACCATCGCCGCCGGACGATTGCGGGTCGGTGACCCGGCGCGGGCGGCCGCGCTGGCGGCGATAATCGAGCGGACCCGGGCGCGGCGTGGCGACGGCGGCGACAGGGTGGCCGCCGTGCTGGCGGTCGGGCGCGGCCGGGACACGCGGCCGTATCTCGTCACGGCCTTGCCGTTGGCCCATGGCAGTCCGGTCTCCGGCGGCGATCAGGGGATCATCGCGGTGCTCGCCGCCGATCCGTCGCGACGCGTCACGCTGCCGTCGCGGGATCTGGAAGACCTGTTCGGATTGACGCCGGCCGAAAGCCAGGTGGCCGCCCTGCTGGCCGGCGGCGACCGGCTGGACGTCGCGGCGGAAAAACTCCGTGTGACGACCGGCACCGCCCGCACCCACTTGAAGCATATCTTCGACAAGACCGGCACGGGACGGCAGAGCGAGCTGGCGCGGCTTCTGCACTCACTGCACGGCAAGATCGGCTGAAGCCGCTCGGCATCCGGGCGCGGCGCGCCCGTCTGTCCTCGCTCTGTAAAGGATTCCGACGCTTTGTCGGCAGACTTTACACTTCCGATCCTCGCCAGTCATAACCTCGCGTTATAAGACGCTGTAGATCAAGGCAAATCCCCTTTAACCATAACTGGCATACAGTTTGCTAATACATCGTAGAGAAAGAAAATCGAGCCGACGGAAATATTGTCGATAAATATACTAATCAAAGTAGAAACCATAGTATCCATCCTAAATCGCCCGTCGGCTCCTTGTTCGCGAAGGTAAAACTTCGTGAGCGGATCGTTCCTTAGAGGTTCGGGTCGCGTGCAAGACAGACCAAAGCAAAATGCCGGGAAGGGCATGTCATGAGCGCGGGCCGTGAGGGAGCAGACGCCATCGGGCTGTCACGGCAATTGCAGATCGCGATCCTGCGGCTGCAGCGCGAGATCGCGGAGCTGCCCGTCGATCCAGCGCGGCGTCGGGACCTGAACGACCGGTTCGACGCCCTGACCTTCGCGGCGGCCGAGTTTTCCGGCCTGCTGGCCGCCGCCACCGCCGTGCTGGACAGGCTGGCGGTCGGCATCGCGCTGCTCGGCGACGACGATCGGGTCTTCTGGTCGAACCGCTACTTCGACGACATCCTGGCGCGGGACGACGGCCTGGCCATGGTCGCCGGCCGGCTCGGCGCCCATGGCCGCGACCAGGCCTGCGAACTCGCCCAATTGATCGCGCGCACGCGCGGCCTGGCGCCCGGCGCCGACGACCGGCCGCCCGGCGTGCTGGCGATCGATCGCCACGACAAGGCGCGGCCGTTGCTGGTCGCCGCGCTGCGGCTGGAGCGCGACGCCGCGCCGGTCGACACCGGCTCCGCCATCGTCGCGGTGCTGGTCGCCGATCCGGCGCGGCCCGTGTCCCTGCCGGCCGGCGATCTCGAAGTGCTGTTCGGCCTGACACCGGCGGAAAGCCAGATCGCCGCGCTGCTGGCCGGCGGCGACCGGCTGGACATCACGGCCGAGAAGCTGCGGGTCACGACGGGCACGGCCCGCACGCACTTGAAACGCATCTTCGAGAAGACCGGAACCGGACGCCAGAGCGAGCTATCGGCGCTGCTGCAAACGCTTCACGCGCGCATGGAGCTGGATTGAGAGGCCGGTGGGGGAGCGGGCCGGTGCCGTACGAACGAAAAACGCGTTAGCGGGCCGCTGAAAACGCCGCGATGTCGGCGCCAGCATGCTTCGAGACGACGCTTCGCGTCTCCTCAGAGCGTGTGAATGAATTACTCCCGACCCAAAAGAAGCCGTCATGCTGGCGCAGGCCAG
>JANQKO010000331.1 GCA_028281075.1 Alphaproteobacteria bacterium
CGTCATGCTGGCGCAGGCCAGCATCCAGCGGCATCGCAACCCGTTGAAAAACAACAAAAATGGATCCTGGCCTTCGCCAGGATGACAACCTGGGTGGCTGCGGTGCGATTCTTTCACAGGCTCTCAGGATGAGGTCTTACATTGATATCAATATCTTACCTCATCCTGAGGCGCGGCCCGCAGGGACGCGTCTCGAAGGATGCGATATCGGTTCACGGTGGCGACGGAGCGGCGCGACGTGAACCCGCTGCCAGGCGAACGCATCCCGCTACGCGCCGTCGTCCGGCAGCCCGTCGGCACCTTTCGCGAGCGCGATTCGCGCCTGCTCCCGGTGCCTGTCCTTGACGTTGGCGCCGATCGTGCGCAGGGCGGCGAACAGCACCGTGGCGTCGTCGGTGAAGCCGAGCGCCGCGATGAAATCCGGGATCATGTCGGCGGGGATGACGAAATAGGCGATGGCGCCCAGCAGGATCGCCTTGGCGTGCGCCGGCGTCGCCGGGTCCATGGCGCAGTAATAGGCCGCCACCAGCTCGTCGGCGAACGGGATGCGTGACAGCACCCGTTTCAGCTTCGGCCAGAAGCGGCGGCGCAGCCGGGGCGCGTCGCCCGCCAGCTTCTCCGCCTTGTCGGCAACGAGCGCGCGGCTCTGCGTTTCCGTCATCGGTCCATCATATGGGGCGGCCGGCCGGTTGGCACAACTCGCCAAGCCCCGGTCGATTTGTTATGACGCGGTTAATTCTGCAATAGGGAGCGTAGACACCATGCAAATCGACGGAATGGCGGCCGTTGTCACGGGCGGCGCATCGGGGCTGGGCGAGGCGACGGCGCGGGTGCTGGCGGGCGCCGGCGCCAGGGTGGCGCTGTTCGACCTGAACGAGGCGCGCGGCCAGGACGTCGCCGGCGAGATCGGCGGCCTGTTCGTGAATTGCGACGTGACCAGCGGCGACGGCGCCGCGGCCGCCTTCGCCAAGGCCGGCGAGGCGCACGGGCCGGCCCGCATCCTGGTGAACTGCGCCGGTATCGGCATCGCCACCAAGACCACCAGCCGCGGCGAGCCGCACCCGCTCGATCAGTTCACCAAGGTGATCAGCGTCAACCTGATCGGCAGCTTCAACTGCATCCGCCTGGCCGCCACCGGGATGGTCGGCATGGACCCGCTGGCCGACGGCGAGCGCGGCGTGATCATCAACACCGCCTCGGTCGCGGCCTTCGACGGCCAGATCGGCCAGGCCGCCTATTCCGCGTCCAAGGGCGGCATCGTCGGCATGACCCTGCCGATCGCCCGTGACCTGGCCGACAAGGGCGTGCGCGTCTGCACCATCGCGCCGGGCCTGTTCTCGACGCCGCTGCTGCACGGCCTGCCGGACGACGTGAAGGCGTCGCTGGCCGCCAGCGTACCGTTCCCGAGCCGCCTGGGCGAGCCGGCGGAATACGCGGCCCTGGCCCGGCACATCGTCGAGAACGCCATGCTGAACGGCGAGACCATCCGTCTCGACGGCGCCATCCGCATGGCGCCGCGCTGACGCGAGGGCGGGGCCGGAGCATGCCGAAGAAGCTGTCGCGGGCGCAGATCGACGCCTACCGGACGCGGGGCTATCTGTGTCCGATCCCCGGCATCGGCGGTGACGAGGCGGCGCGTCTCCGGGCCTGCCTCGAAACCTTCGAGGCCGGGCGCGGCGCCACGCTCGGCCAGATGCCCGGCGCCATGCGGGCGAAGACGCATCTGCTGTTCACCTGGATGGCCGGGCTGGTCCGGCACGCGGCGATCCTCGACGCGGTCGAGGACCTGATCGGCCCGGACATCCTGCTGTTCCATCTGACCTGCTGGCTGAAGGAGCCGGGCGACGGCGCCGTCGTGCCCTGGCACCAGGACGCCACCTACTTCGCGCTGGAGCCGTTCGAGCATGTCACCGCCTGGGTCGGCCTGACCGACAGCACGGTCGAGAACGGCTGCGTGCACGTGCTGCCGGGCACGCATGACGCCGGCCAGCAGACGCATGTGCAGGACACGGTCGAGAACAACCTGCTGTCGCGTGGCCAGTCGCTGCCCGAGGACTACGACACCGCGAACGCCGTCGCGCTGACCATGGCGGCGGGCGAGTTCTCGCTGCACCACACGCACCTGATCCACCGTTCCGAGCCGAACCGCACGGCCGAACGGCGGATCGGCATCGGCATCAGCTACGTGCCGGCGCGGGTTCGCCATCTCGGCCCGCGGCGTCTCAGCGCCTCGTTGGTGCGGGGCGAGGACCGGTTCGGCCATTTCGAGTCCGAGCCGCGGCCGGCCCGCGATCTCGACCCGGCGATGCTGGCCCGGCACGCCGACTACATGGACCGGTTCTTCCATATCGACAGCGCGCCGACGGCCGCCTGAGGCGCCTGCGCCGTGAACCGGGTCTTCGTCTACGGTACGCTGAAGCGCGGCTTCCCGAATTTCGGCGCCGGCATGCAGGACCAGCGTTTCATCGGCCGCTGCCGGACCAGCGACGCTTATCCGCTGGTCATCGCCGGCCGCTGGCTGACGCCGGTGATGATCGCCGAGCCCGGCGCGGGCCACCGCGTCCTCGGCGAGCTGTTCCGGGTCACGGACCGGGCGCTCGCCGTGCTCGACCGGCTGGAGGGCACGCACCTGCCCGACGGCTATCACCGCGAGACCATCCCGGTCGAGCAGACCCGCGACGGCGCCGTGGTCGAGGCCTGGGTCTATCTCAAGCACAGCGACCGCATCGACGTCATCCACGGCGAGCCGATGCCGGAATACGCCCTCGACCCGCGCTACATTCCGCCAGCGAGGCGCTAGCAGGCTGCTGAAATGATCCGGTCGCGCGGCTGACCATCCTTCGAGACAGCCCCTGTCGGGACTTCCTCAGGATGAAGAATCATTTGAATTCAACGACTTACCCTCGCGCTGAGAGCCAGTGAAGAAATCGCTCGCGATCAAGAAGAAGCCGTCATGCTGGCGCAGGCCAGCATCCAGCGGTATCGCAGCCTGCTGAAAAACAACAAGAATGGATCCTGGCCTTCGCCAGGATGACAAACTTGGGTGGTATCGGTGCGATTTATTCACAGGCGCTGAGGAGACGCGAAGCGTCGTCTCGAAGCATGCTGGCACTGATATCCCAGCTTTTTCAGCAGCCTGCTGGCCCGGGACGGCGGTCGGCGGGAACATCCCCCGGATCGCCGGATGTCCATTCGCGTGGACGGGAAACTCGTATCCGGCCTAACCGCCCCTCGGTTCCGGAAAGCCTTCGTACCAGTCGCCGTGGTCGCCGGCATGGTTCGCCATGCCCGGCTTGGTCAGGCAGCCCCTGGGCGCGATATAGCTGTCGATCCGGCGCGTCGGGCGCTCGTGCCAGGTGATGTTGAAGGCCGCCAGCTTGGGGAAGAAATAGAGGCTGTCATAGGGCAGGTGGTCGTGGATCCACCAGGCGAGCGACCGCCAGTCCGCGCCGGCCTCGAATCGGTCCGCGAACCAGGGCACGACGATGCTGGCGGTCGCGCCCATGTGGCCGTCGGTGTCGCGGCGGTCCCAGATATGATTGGCGTAGGTCGCCTCGTTGCGGGCGCAGCTCAGGCCGTGCTCGTTGCCGAAGGCGTTCAGTGTCGGCGACCGGTAGGCCGAGCGGATGGCGATGCCGCCGAAGCTGGCGCGCAGCGGCTCCAGCAGGTCCGCGCACAGCCGGCGGCCGGCGGCGATGGCGAGATCGGGATCGTCGGGGATGTTCGGAATGCCGTAGAAGTTGCCGATCTCGCTGTAGAGGAAGTCGCGGAAGTAGAACGACGCCGACAACCGCACCCGGCCGAGCCGCTCGAGCCCCCGCATCGATCCCGGCTTGCGCAAGCGGCGCTACCCGGCGTAGCCGTCGATCGCCCTGGCGAGCGCGATATCGCGTTCGCTCAGACCGCCGGCGTCATGGGTCGACAGCGTGATGTCGACCCGGTTGTAGACGTTGAACCATTCCGGATGGTGGTCCATCTGGTCCGCCTTCAGCGCCACCCGGGTCATGAAGCCGAAGGCCGCGTTGAAATCAGCGAACCGGAAGCTCTTCTCGATCGCATCGCGTCCCGCGACCTCCGTCCAGCCCGGCAGTTCCGCCAGCGCCGCGGTCCGCGCCGCCGGCTCGAGTTTCGCGATCATGGGCCTGTCTCCTTTGTCGGCGCTATCCGGTCATGAACGTTTCGGGCGGAAGGCCCGGGCCTGCCGCCGGGCTTCCTCGATCTGCGCCGGCGTCATCCGCGCCGCCAGCCGGCCGCGGCCCGACACCGACTGGGCTGTCACCTGGTCGCCTTCGTTCTGGTCGACGCCCTGCGGCGTCGCCGCCAGCTCGAACCAGCGATAGGCGGCGACCGGGTCCTGCGGCAGGCCGACGCCGTTCATATAGCTGGCCGCGAGATTGAACTGGGCCCGGGCATGGCCGCGTTCGGCGGCGCGCCGGAACCAGTTGGCCGCCGCGACCGCGTTCTTCGGCACGCCGAAGCCCTGGCTGTGCATGTAACCCAGATTGAACTGGGCCGGCGCGTAACCGTTCTCCGCCGCCCGGCGAATCCAGGCGCCGCCGCGACGGACGTCCCGGTCGACGCCCAGGCCGCGCAGGAAAAGCCGGCCGATGGCGTTCTGTGCCCGTGGCAGCCCGTTCTCCGCCGCGCGCCGGTACCAGCGCGCGGCCGCGAAGGCGTCGGCGGTCAGGCCCAGGCCGCGTTCGTGCATGCGTCCCATGACGAACTGCGCCGTCGGGTTGCCATAATCGGCGAACGGTGTGCAGCGGCGCATCGCCTCCTGCCACTGCCGCAGCGTGAAGGCCAGCAGGCAGAAGGTGGTGGCCTTGCGGTCTTCCGGTCCGCGTGCCGGGTTCAGGTCGTAGGTCGTCGGCAGGCCGTCGGCCAGCTCCACGACCAGGGCCTTGGCGGCCGGGTCCTGCTGCTGCACCGCCCTGCCGAGCCAGAGGAAGGCGCCGAACGTGTCACTCGGCCGCGGCCGCTCCAGCAGCAGATGGCGGCTCAAGCGGATCTGGCTGGCGGCCAGGTTCTGCGCCGCCGCCCGCCGCAGCCAGAACACCGCCTCCCCGGGGTCCGGATCGGTTTCGACGCCGTCGAAAAGATAGAGCGCCAGGTTGTGCTGCGCGCCCGCCACGCCCTGCTCGGCGGCCCGGCGGAACAGCGTCGACGCCAGCGCCTGGTCCTTGTCGACGCCGATGCCGGCATGGTAGCGCTGGCCCAGGTCGAACTGCGCCTCGGCGTCGCCGGCGATGGCGGCGTCGCTCAGCCAGCGGACGGCCGCGTCGAGATCCGGGTCCATGCCGATCCCGGCGGCGAGATACTGGCCGACCCGCCGCATCGCCGGCGGGAAGCCCTGGTCGGCGGCCTTGCGGAACCACGCGAAGGCCTCGGCGTAGTCGAGCGCGATGCCGTGGCCGCGGTCGTACTGCCGGCCCAGATTGTATTGCGCCCGGGCCGATCCCTGCTCGGCGGCGCGCCGGTTCCAGGCCGCCGCCGCGGCCCGGTCGCGGGGCACGCCCAGGCCGTCGAAATAGATCCGGCCCAGGTCGAGCTGCGCCATCAGGAAGTCCTGCTCGGCCGCCCGCGTCAGCCATTCGGCCGCCGTCGTCCCGTTCCGGGCGACACCGAAACCGTAGAGATACAACAGGCCCAGGCGATACTGGGCCTGCGCGTCGCCGGCCTCGCCCAGTGGCATCCAGGTGTCGTGCGCCGCCTCGAAGTCACCGGCCCCATAGGCCTGCAGGCCGGACAGGAAATCCGCCCGCGCCGACATGGTCAGAAGGATCGAACCGGCCATGACGATGAACAACAGGCGGCGGGTCTTACGCATCACGGCATTGGCGTCGGTTTTTCATTGTCGGCTCGTCCGGGCGTGATGAGTTTAGCCAGGAAGCCGTGGCCTGGCGAGCCGCCTTCTTGGCGGCGGTGCGGAATGCGGGCTAAGGTCGGGCGATGGCAGATGACGATCTGACACCGCCCGGTCTGGACGATCTGGAGGCCATGGCGCGCCGCGCCTATGACGCCATACCGGTCCACCTGCGTCGGCACGCCGCCGACGTCGTGGTGCGCGTCGTCGACTTCCCCGACGACGAAACGCTGGACGACCTGGGCCTCGATACGCCGTTCGACCTGCTGGGCCTGTATCGCGGCGTCAGCCTGGACAAAAAGGACGGCGCGCTGGTCGACGACGTCGACATGGTGTTTCTCTACCGCCGGCCGATCCTGGATTACTGGTGCGAGACCGGCGAGCCGCTCACCCGTATCGTCACGCATGTGCTGATCCACGAGATCGGCCATCATTTCGGCTTTTCCGACGCCGACATGGAAGCGATCGAGGCGGGGCTTTAGGTTCGGGTCGTATTCTGATCGCCAGGTAATCGGGGGACGTCATCCATGCCGGTCAAGGGACTGAAGCCAGCCGCGCTCTATCGCCGCTGCCCGACCTCGTCGTTCGGCTTCCGCAGCACGGCCGAGCTCGAGGACCTGGACGGCGTGCTGGGACAGGACCGCGCGGTCGAGGCGCTGACCTTCGGCATCGGCATCCGGCGCGACGGCTACAACCTGTTCGTGCTGGGACCGCCCGGCACCGGCCGGCATTCGGTGGTGCGCGACTATCTGCGCCGCCGCGCCGCGGCCGAGCCGACGCCCGACGAATGGGTCTACGTCAACAATTTCGAGCAGCCGCACCGGCCGCGGGCGCTGTCGCTGCCGCCCGGCCGCGCCGCCGGCCTGAAACGCGACATGGAGCGGCTGGTCGAGGATCTGCGGGCGGCGGTCCCGGCGCTGTTCGAAAGCGACGAGTTCCGCACCCGGCTGCAGGCCATCGAGGAGGAGTTCAAGGAGCTTCAGGAGGCGGCGTTCAAGACCGTCCAGGCCGACGCCAACAAGCGCGGTCTCGCCCTTGTGCGCACGCCGATGGGTTTCGCGCTGGCGCCGATGCGCGGCAACGAGGTGATGCCGCCGGACGAGTTCAACAAGCTGCCCGAGGCCGTGCGCAAGCAGATCGAGCGGGACATCGAGGAACTGCAGGTCGAATTGCAGGCCGTCGTCCGCCGGATTCCGGACTGGGAGCGTGACCGCCGGGCGAAGATCCGCGACCTGACACGCGAGATGACGCGCCTTGCCGTCGCCGGCCAGATCGCCGAGCTGAAGCGGACCTATGACGGCTTCGACCAGGTCATCGCCTATTTCGACGCGGTCGAGCACGACATCGCCGAAAGTGTCGATGCCTTCATGCCGCAGGAGCAGCAGCCGCAGGCGGCGCCGGGCCAGGGGCCGGCGCGCGCGGCGGCGGCGCTGCGCCGCTACCAGGTGGCCCTGATGCTGGACGGCGCCCGGCCGGCCGGCGCGCCGGTGATCTCCGAGGAGCTGCCGACCCAGCCCAATCTGGTCGGCCGGGTCGAGCACCAGGCGGAAATGGGCGCGCTGCTGACCGACTTCACCATGATCAAGCCGGGCGCGCTGCATCGCGCCAACGGCGGCTATCTGGTGCTCGACGCGCTGCGGCTGCTGCAGCAGCCCTATGCCTGGGAATCGCTGAAGCGCGCCCTGCGCGGGCGGCACGTGAACGTCGAATCGCTGGGCCAGATGCTCAGCATGATCAGCACCGTCTCGCTCGACCCCGAGCCGATCCCGCTCGACGTCAAGGTGGTGCTGATCGGCGACCGGCGCCTGTATTACATGCTGTGCGCCGCCGATCCGGATTTCCCGGGCCTGTTCAAGGTCATGGTCGATTTCGAGGAGAATATCGACCTGACGCCCGAGACCGTGCGGGGATACGCGCGCCTGCTGGCCGGCGTCGCCCGGCGCGCCGAATTGCGGCCGCTGGACCGCGGCGGCGTCGCCCGGGTCGTCGAGCATGCCGGCCGCATGGCGGGCGACGCGGAAAAGGTCTCGGTGCAGGTCGGGCATCTGGCCGACCTGCTGCGCGAGGCCGACTATTTCGCCGGCACCGCGGGCCACCGGCTGATCGGCCGCGCCGACGTGCAGCAGGCCCTCGACGCCGCCGTCTACCGCGCCAACCGCGCGGCCGAGCAGACCCGCGAGGCGATCGCCCGCGAGACCGTGCTGATCGACACCGACGGCGCCCGGGTGGCGCAGATCAATGGCCTCGCGGTCTACGGGCTGGGAAACTTCGCCTTCGGCCGGCCCAGCCGGATCACCGCCCGCGTGCGCATGGGCGCGGGCGAGGTGGTCGATATCGAGCGCCGGGTCGAGCTCGGCGGCCCCCTGCATGCCAAGGGCGTGCTGATCCTGTCGGCGTTCCTCGGCGCCCGCTTCGCTGCCGACCATCCGCTGTCGCTGTCGGCGAGCCTGGTCTTCGAGCAGTCCTATGGCGGGGTCGACGGCGACAGCGCCTCGTCGGCCGAATGCTATGTGCTGATGTCGGCCCTCTCGGACCTGCCGATCCGGCAGGGGCTCGCCGTCACCGGCTCGGTCAACCAGCATGGCGAGGTGCAGGCGATCGGCGGCGTCAACGAGAAGATCGAGGGCTTTTTCGACATCTGCGCCGACCGGGGCCTGACCGGCCGGCAGGGCGTGCTGATCCCGGCCGCGAACGTCAAGCACCTGATGCTGCGCGGCGACGTGGTGGACGCCGTGCGTCGGGGCATGTTCAATGTCTATCCCGTGACCAGCATCGACGACGGCATCGAGTTGCTGACCGGGCGGCGCGCCGGCGCCTTGCGGAAAGACGGCACCTATCCGCCGGACAGCGTCAATCGGCTGGTGCAGGACCGGCTGCTCGAACTGGCCGAGAAGCGGCGGCGGTTCGGCGCCCGCCGGCCCGACGCGGCCGACGGCGACGCCGATACCGGCGACACGAAGGCGGCGGCGCGATGAGCGCGCCGATGCGCAACGTCCGCCGCATCCTGGTGGCGCTCGACGCCGGGCCGGACAGCCTGTCGCGGCTGGAGCAGGCGGCGATGCTGGCGGCCGAGATGCGGATCGAGCTGGCCGGCCTGTTCGTCGAGGACGACGACCTGTTCCGCCTCTGCGGCCTGCCGGTGCGCGAGATCAGCCTCGGCAGCGGCGCCGTCCGCCGGCCCGACCGCGCCACCATGGAACGCGAGCTGCGGATCCGCCAGGCCGAGGCCCGCCGGCGCCTGCAGGACGTCGCCGCGCGGCGCCAGGTAAGCTGGTCGTTCGAGGTCCGCCGTGGCCGTGGCCGCGAGACACTGCTGGGCGCGGCCGGAGACGCCGACGTGGTGGCGATGTCGCGCTCGGTCCTGACCGTCCGCCGCCGGCCGGCCCGGGTCGCCGCGCCGCCGCCGGTCGTCGCCCTGTTCGAGGGCGGCGAGGGCGCGCGTCACGTGCTCGACCTGGCCGCC
>JANQKO010000352.1 GCA_028281075.1 Alphaproteobacteria bacterium
CTCGATGGTCGCCTCGCTGCTGGACGAGGCCGGGTTCGACCCCACCGTCATCAACGGCGGTATCATCAACGCCTATGGCACCAACGCGCGTCTCGGCGCCGGCGACTGGATGGTGGTCGAGGCCGACGAGAGCGACGGCAGCTTCGTCAAGCTGCCGGCGACCATCGCCGTCGTCACCAACATCGATCCCGAGCATCTCGACTTCTACGGCGATTTCGACGGTGTCCGCGCGGCTTTCCGCAGCTTCGTCGAGAATCTGCCATTCTACGGCGTCGGCGTGCTCTGCCTCGATCATCCGGAAGTGCAGGCGATGCTGGGCCGGATCACCGACCGGCGCCTGCTGACCTACGGCTTCAGCCCGCAGGCCGACGTGCGCGCCGTCGACCTGACCGCCTCGCCGGCCGGCATGCGGTTCGAGGTCGCGCTGTCCGACCGCGTGCCGAACGGCGCCCGGACCATCGCCGGCGTCGAGATGCCGATGCTGGGCCAGCACAACGTCCAGAACAGCCTGGCGGCGCTGGCCGTCGGCCTGGAGATGGGCATCTCGGACCGGACGCTGGCCAAGGCGCTGGCCGGTTTCCGCGGCGTGCGTCGGCGCTTCACCCGGACCGGCGAGGCCAACGGCGTCACGGTCATCGACGATTACGGCCATCATCCGGTCGAGATCGCCGCCGTGCTGACCGCGGCGCGGGTGGTCTGCGAAGGCCGGCTGATTGCCGTCGTCCAGCCGCACCGCTATTCCCGGCTGCAGGGTCTGTTCGAGGAATTCTGCGCCTGCTTCAACGACGCCGACAGCGTCATCGTCGCCGACGTGCACGCGGCCGGCGAGGCGCCGATCGAGGGCGTCGACCGGCAGGCGCTGGTCGACGGCCTGAAGGGGCATGGTCACCGCCACGTGCTGTCGCTGGACGGCCCCGACCGGCTTGCCGGCCTGCTCGCCGGTATCGCCGGGCCGGGCGACATGGTGGTGTGCCTCGGCGCCGGCACCATCACGCAATGGGCGAACGCACTGCCGGGCGAGCTGGCGCGGGCGTTCGGCACGGACGGCGCGGCGGAGGCGGATCGATGATGGCCCCGCGGATGCGCGATACCGGCCTGCTGGAGCGCCTGCCCGCTGTGCGCGGACGCTATCGCGAGAATGTCTCGCTGGCCGGCGTCACCTGGTTCCGCGTCGGCGGCGCGGCCGAGGTCGTGTTCCGGCCGGCCGACGCCGGCGATCTCGCCCAGTTCATGGCGAACCGGCCGGCCGACGTGCCCGTCACCGTTCTGGGCGTCGGCTCCAACCTGCTGGTGCGCGACGGCGGCATCGACGGCGTCGTCATCCGGCTCGGCCGCGGCTTCGTCGAGGTCACCGCCGACGACGGCCGCGTGACGGCGGGCGCGGGCGCTCTCGACGTCAACGTCGCGCTTGCCGCCCGCGAGTTGAGCCTCACCGGCCTCGAATTCCTGCGCGGCATTCCGGGTACCATCGGCGGCGCCCTGCGCATGAATGCCGGCGCATATGGCGCCGAGATCAAGGACGTGCTGATCGAGGCGCGCGCCGTCGACGCCGCCGGCGCGACGCACACGGCCGGCGTCGACGCGCTCGGCATGTCCTACCGGCACAGCGGCGCGCCGGCCGACTGGATCTTCACCGCCGCCGTGCTGCGCGCGCGACCCGGCGACGGCGCGGCGATCGGCCGGCGCATGGACGAGAT
>JANQKO010000374.1 GCA_028281075.1 Alphaproteobacteria bacterium
AAGAGAAACCGGTGTTCCCGCCGTCACGCCATCGGGTTCGGCCGGCGGACACCTGACCCACGGGGCACCGCCCAACCAGTCGGGCAAATGGTTCAACGCCGTCCAGTACGGCGTCCGCCGGGACGATCATCGTATCGACTTCGACGAGGTCGAGCGCCTGGCGCGGGAACACGCGCCGAAGCTGATCATCGCCGGCGGCTCGGCCTATCCGCGGGTGATCGATTTCGCCCGCTTCCGTGAGATCGCCGACGCGGTCGGCGCCTATCTGATGGTCGACATGGCGCATTTCGCCGGCCTGGTGGCGGGCGGTGTCCATCCGAGCCCGCTGCCGCACGCCCATGTGGTGACGACGACGACGCACAAGACCCTGCGCGGCCCGCGCGGCGGCATGGTGCTGTCGAACGACCTCGATCTCGGCAAGAAGATCAACTCGGCCGTGTTCCCCGGTCTGCAGGGCGGGCCGCTGATGCACGTGATCGCCGCCAAAGCCGTCGCCTTCGCCGAGGCGCTGACGCCGGACTTCGCCGGCTATGCCCGCGCCGTGGTCGACAACGCCCACGCGCTGGCCGAGGTTCTGCGCGACAGCGGCTTCGACATCGTTTCCGGCGGCACAGATACCCATGTCGTGCTGGTCGACCTCCGGCCCAAGGGCGTGAAGGGCAACGACGCCGAGCAGACCCTGGAGCGGGCCGGCATCACCTGCAACAAGAACGGCGTGCCGTTCGATCCGGAAAAGCCGGCGGTCACGTCCGGCATCCGGCTCGGCACGCCGGCGGGCACGACCCGCGGCTTCGGCATCGCCGAGTTCCGCCAGGTCGGCAGGCTGATCGCGGAAACGCTCGACGGTTTTGCCGCCGGCGGCGCCGACAACACCGCCACCGAGGACCGGGTGCGCGGCGAGGTCGAGGCGCTGTGCGCCCGTTTTCCGATCTATCCGGCCGGGGCCTGAACCGGCATGGCGACCGATCCGGCCCGGGGCTGACCGCCGATGCGCTGCCCGTTCTGCAGTAACGACGACACCCAGGTCAAGGACTCGCGGCCGACCGAGGACAACTCGGCCATCCGCCGCCGCCGCTTCTGCCCGGCCTGCGGCTCGCGCTTCACCACCTTCGAGCGGGTGCAGTTGCGCGAGCTGACCATCATCAAGCGCAACGGCCAGCGCACGCCGTTCGACCGCGACAAGCTGATGCGCTCGATCCTGATCGCCACCCGCAAGCGGCCCGTCGACCCGGAACGCATCGAGCGCATGGTCAACGGCATCCAGAAGCGGCTGGAGAGCTCGGGCGAAAGCGACATTCCCTCCGACGCGGTCGGCGCCATGGTCATGGACGCGCTCGCCGGCCTGGATCAGGTTGCCTACGTGCGCTTCGCCTCGGTCTACCGCAACTTCCGCGAGGTGAAGGATTTCGAGGACTTCATCGGCCACCTTGGCACCGGCAGCGACGAAGACGACTGAGGCCGACGACCGTCGGTTCATGCGCGCGGCGCTGGCCCTGGCGACACGCGGTCTCGGCAACGTCTGGCCCAATCCGGCGGTCGGTTGCGTCGTCGTGCGCGACGGCCTGCCGGTCGGCCGGGGCTGGACCCAGCCCGGCGGCCGTCCCCATGCCGAGACCGTGGCGCTGGCCCAGGCCGGCACGCAGGCCGCCGGCGCGACGGCCTATGTGACGCTGGAACCCTGCACCCATCACGGCCGGACGCCGCCCTGCAGCGAGGCGCTGATCGCCGTGCGCATCGCCCGCGCCGTGATCGCCGCGCCCGATCCCGATCCGCGCGTGAACGGCGGCGGCATCGCCGCGTTGCGGGCGGCCGGCATCGCCGTCACGACCGATGTCATGCGCGCCGAGGCCGAGGCGCTGAACGCCGGCTTCCTGGCCCGGGTCACCCGGCGGCGGCCGCTGGTGACGCTGAAGCTGGCGACGACGCTCGACGGCCGGATCGCCACCCGGACCGGCGACAGCCGGTGGATCACGGGCGAGGGCGCCCGGCGGCGGGGCCAGTTGCTGCGGGCCGGGCACGACGCCATCCTGATCGGCGCCGGCACGCTGCGGGCCGACGATCCGGCGCTCACCTGCCGGCTGCCGGGCCTCGCCGGCCGCTCGCCGGTCCGCGTCGTCCTGCGCGGGCGCGGCGGCCTGCCGGCCGACGCGGCGCTGTTCCGCACGGCCGGCGAGGTCCCGACCTGGCTGCTGACCCCCAGGGGCGGGAAGCCGCCCGACGCGCCGCCGCGGCCCGGCGTCGAGGTCATCGATACCGAAGCGAACGCCGATGGCGGCATCGATCCCGCCGCGGCGCTGGCGGCGCTCGCCGGGCGCGGCATCACCCGGCTGCTGATCGAAGGCGGCGCCGGGGTCGCGACGTCGTTCCTGACCGCCGGACTGGTCGACCGGATCGCCTGGTTCCGCGCCGCCGGCCTGATCGGCGGCGACGGGCTGCCGGCCATTGCCGGCCTCGGCGTCGAACGGCTGTCACAGGGCCTGCGCCTGCGGCGCCTGTCGATCGCCACGGCCGGTGACGACGTACTGGAAACCTACGCCGTTCGGTCGTAATAAGTGGGGCATGTTTACCGGGATCGTCACCGATGTCGGTCGCGTGCGGGCCGTCGAACCGGATGGCGACACCCGCTTCACGATCGAGACCGCCTATGACACCGCCGGGATCGATGCCGGCGCGTCGATCGCCTGCGATGGCGCCTGCCTGACCGTCGTCGACAAGGGACCGGGCTGGTTCGCCGTCACCGCCTCGGCCGAGACGCTCGCCTGCACCACGCTGGGCGACTGGGGGGCGGGCCACGCCGTCAATCTGGAACGCGCGCTGAAGGTCGGCGACGAACTGGGCGGCCATATCGTCTCCGGCCATGTCGACGCCGTCGCCAGCGTCGTCGGCACCGAGCCGGAGGGCGATTCCGTGCGCTTCACCTTCGAGGTGCCGGCGCGCCTGGCCCGCTACATCGCCGGCAAGGGCTCGGTCACGCTGAACGGCGTATCACTGACGGTCAACGACGTCGCCGACAACCGCTTCGGCGTCAACATCATCCCGCATACCCGCGCCGTGACTAACTTCGCCGAGGCCGGGGCCGGCACGCGCATGAATGTCGAGATCGACATCCTGGCGCGCTATGTCGCGCGGCTGGCCGAAGGAGGGCCGGCGTGAGCTTCACGGAGTATCTGTCGGACATCGAGGAGATCCTCGACGACGCCCGCAAGGGCAAGATGTTCATCCTGGTCGACGAGGAGGACCGCGAGAACGAGGGCGACCTGGTGATCCCGGCCGAGAAGGCCGACGCCGAGGCGGTGAACTTCATGGCCCGCTATGGCCGCGGCCTGATCTGCCTGTCCATGGTCCAGGGCATGATCGACAGGCTGGGCCTGGACCTGATGTCGCGGCGCAACGAGTCGCGGCACGGCACCGCGTTCACGGTATCGATCGAGGCGCGGGAAGGCGTGACCACGGGCATTTCCGCGGCCGACCGCGCCCGCACCATCGAGGTCGCGATCGACCCCAGCAGTGGCCCGGCCGACATCGCCACGCCGGGCCATGTCTTCCCGCTGGTCGCCAAGGAGGGCGGCGTGCTGGTCCGGGCCGGCCATACCGAGGCCGCCGTCGACATCGCCCGCCTGGCGGGCCTGCAGCCGGCCGGCGTGATCTGCGAGATCATGAACGACGACGGCTCGATGGCGCGCATGCCCGACCTGGTCAAGTTCGCCCAGTTCCACGGCCTCAAGATCGGCACCATCGCCGACCTCATCCAGTACCGGCGCCGCACCGAGTCGCTGGTCAAGCGCGCGGTCGAGGCCGATCTCGACAGCCTCTACGGCGGCCGCTTCCGGATGATCGTCTATGTCAACAAGCTGGCCTATGCCGAGCATGTCGCCCTGATCAAGGGCGATGTCGGCAGTCCGGGGCCGGTGCCCGTGCGCATGCACGCGCTCGATCTGCTCGGCGACGTGCTGGGCGACAAGTCGGGCAAGGCCGGCCTGCTGCACGCGGCCATGCGCATGCTGGACGCCGAGGAACGCGGCGTCGTCGTGCTGATCCGCGAGGCGCTGCCGACCAACGTCTCCGACCGGGTGCGGCGCAAGGTCGGCGAGGCGGTGCCCAAGCGCATGGAACTGCGCGACTACGGCGTCGGCGCGCAGATCCTGTCCGACCTCGGCGTCAAGGAAATGGTGCTGCTGACCAACAGCAATTATGACATCGTCGGCATCGACGGCTACGGGCTGCATGTGGTAGAGACCCGCCGTATCCCGATTGACGAGTATTGAGCATGCCCGACCCCGCGCACGTGCTGATCGTCGAGGCGCGCTTCTACACCGACATCGCCGAGGAGTTGGCACGCGGCGCGATCGCCGAGATCGAGGCCCGCGGCGGCGGCTATGAACGTATCGCCGTCCCCGGCGCCTTCGAGATCCCGGCCGCGATCGGCTTCGCGGCCAGGGCCATGGCCGAAAGTGAGGCGGCGACGCGCTACGACGCCTTCGTGGCGCTGGGCTGCGTGATCCGCGGCGAGACGACGCATTACGACTATGTCTGCGGTGAAAGTGCGCGCGGCCTGATGGACCTGTCGCTGGCGCACGCGGTCCCGCTCGGCTACGGCATCCTGACCTGCGAGAACCGCGAACAGGCGATGCAACGGGCCCGCGTCGACGCCGGCAACAAGGGTGCCGCGGCGGTCGACGCGGCACTGCGCATGGCCGAGCTCAAGGCCCGCTTCGGCGCCGCCGCCCGATGAGCGGCTCGGCAGGGAGCGCCACCGGACAGCAGCGCAGCGTGGCGCGGCTCGCCGCCGTTCAGGCGCTGTACCAGATGGAGCTGAACCGGGACGACGCCGAGGGCGTGATCCTGGCCTTCCGCACCCACGGCTTCCCGGCCGAGCAGGGCCGGGAGCCGATGGTCGATCCCGATGTCGACCTGTTCGCGGACGTCGTCCGCGGCACCGACCGGCGGCGGGCCGAGATCGACCGCCTGCTGTCGGCGACGCTGGTCAAGGGCTGGCCGCTGGAGCGGCTGGAGAGCGTACTGCGCGCGATCCTGCGCGCCGGCACCTACGAATTGCTGCTGCGCGACGACATCCCGCCCAAGGTGATCATCAACGAGTATATCGAGATCGCGCACGCCTTCTTCTCGGGCGACGAGATCCGCATGACCAACGGTGTGCTCGACCGGGTCGCGCACCGCCTGCGGTCCGGCGAATTCGACGGCGGAAACGATGACCGGCCGGCCGAAGCCGGGTGAGTTCGAGCTGATCGCCAGGCATTTCGCGCCGTTGGCGGCGGGACATGCGCTTGCCTTCGACCTGACCGACGACGCGGCACTGCTGCGGCCCGAACCGGACCGCGATCTCGTGCTGACCGCCGACGCGGTGGTCGCCGGTGTGCATTTCCTGCCCGACGACGCGCCCGACCTGATCGCGGCCAAGCTGCTGCGGGTCAATCTGTCGGACCTCGCGGCCATGGCCGCGCGGCCGCGCGGCTACCTGCTGACCGCCGCCTGGCCGTCGGGGACCGACGAGAACTGGATCGCCAGGTTCGCCGCCGGGCTGGCCGCCGACCAGAGCGAATTCGGCATCGCCATGCTGGGCGGCGATACGGTGGCCACGACCGGCCCGCTGACACTGTCGCTGACCGCGCTCGGCGACGTCCCGCGCGGCCGGGCCCTGCGCCGGAACGGCGCCACGCCGGGCGACCTGGTGTTCGTCTCCGGCAGCATCGGCGACGGCGCCCTGGGCCTGCGCGTCCTGCGCGGCGAGATCGCCGGGCTGGGTGACGACGACGCCGGCTTCCTGGCCGGCCGCTATCACCTGCCGCGGCCCCGGCTGGCGCTCGGACAGGCCCTGAGCGGGCTGGCCGGCGCCGGGCTCGACGTCTCCGACGGGCTGGTCGCCGACCTCGGGCATATCTGCGCGGTCTCCGGCGTCGGCGCCGTCATTCGCGCGGCCGACGTGCCGGTCTCCACCGCGGCCCGGGCGGCGCTCGATGCCGACCCCGGGCGCCTCGCGACCGTGCTGACCGGCGGCGACGATTACGAACTGCTGTTCACCGTGCCGGCGGCGCGGAAACCGCGGATCGCCGATCTGGCCGAACGCCTGGACCTGCCGCTGACCGAAATCGGCGAGATCACCGGCGGACGCGGGGTCCGGGTGATCGGCCCCGATGGCGCGCCAATGCGCTTTACCGCGGCCGGCTATACCCACGCATAGGCCGAATTTCGCCGATCACCACCGGACCGGGGACGGGATCGGACATTTGTATACCGTCTGGTAAGACCCTTCGGGCATCGTTTGGACACCGGCCGGCACGCGCACGCCGGCAGGAAAGCCACAACGCAATCGACGTCGCATGAACAAGATGGTGATCATAGGTGCCGCTGGCGTGCTGCTGCTGGGCGGCGGCGGTGCCGGGGCGATGTATGCCATGGGCATGCTGCCCGGCGCCGAGGCGGCGGAAGAGGAAACCACGCCCGAGGAAGAGCTTGCCGAGGCGATGGAGGACGGCGTCTACGTCCGCATCGACAACCTCAGCATCCCGGTGATCGCCGGCAGGCGGGTCCGTCACAGCATCCTGTTGAGCATCACCCTGCAGGTCCCGAACAGCCGGGCCAAGACCGACATCATAGCCATGCTGCCACGGGTGCGCGACGCGCTGCTGCGGGACCTGTTCACCCGGCCGGTGCAGGAGGACCGCACCACCGGCGCCATCGATCTCGACGACCTGAAGCGCCGCCTGCTGGACACCGCCAGAACCGTCGCCGGCAAGGACGACGTGAACGATGTCCTGGTGCTGAAGGCCGTCCGCATGGGCTGATACCAAACGCCGCAGACCGCCGGCGCCGGGTTGCCAAGGGCGCGGCCGGCGGCATAGGTTGCCTGTCGTGTCCATGTCCCCGCAGCGTCGCAACGTGCTGATCCTGGCCCTGTGCCAGGCGCTTTTCATTTGCGGCCAGACCACCTTCATATTCCTGGGCGGCCTGGTCGGCTATTCGCTGGCCGCCGACAAGTCGCTGGCGACGCTGCCGATCAGCATCACCATCCTCGGCACCGCCATGATGACCATTCCGGCGGCCCTGTTCATGCGCCGGGTCGGCCGCCGCGTCGGCTTCATGTCGGGCGCCCTGATCGGCACGCTGGGCGTGCTGATCTGCGCCGGCGCCATCTACACGGCGAATTTCGCGCTGTTCTGCGCCGGCGCCCTGCTGGCCGGCTTCTATAACGCCTTCTGCCAGTACTACCGCTTCGCCGCGGCCGACGCCGCCGACGAAGCGTACAAGAGCAAGGCGATCTCGCTGGTGCTGGCGGGCGGCGTCATCGCCGGCTTCGTCGGTCCGGCCGTGGCCACGCAGACGCGCGACCTGCTGGCGCCCGTCACCTATCTCGCCAGCTTCATCGCCGTCTCGGGCATGAGCCTCCTGGCCATGCTGCTGGTCAGCTTCGTGCGGATCCCGAACCTGAGCCGCGAGGAGCAGCGCGACACCGGCCGGCCGCTGCCGCAGATCATGGCCCAGCCGGTGTTCATCATCGCCGTGCTCTCGGGCATGATCGGCTACGGCGTCATGAGCCTGGTGATGACGGCGACGCCGCTGGCCATGGTGGCTTGCGATTTCGCCGACGCCGACGCCGGCTACGTGATCCAGTGGCACGTGCTGGGCATGTTCGCGCCATCGTTCTTCACCGGCCACCTGATCGCCCGCTTCGGCCTGTTCCAGATCATGCTGGCGGGCGCGGCCATGCTGGCGGCCTGCGTCGCGCTGACGCTATCGGGAATCGATTTCATCAATTTCTGGCTCGGCCTGCTGCTCCTGGGGCTCGGCTGGAATTTCCTGTTCATCGGCGCGACGACGCTGCTGACGCGGGTCTATACGCCGGCCGAGCGGGCCAAGACCCAGGCGGCCAACGATTTCCTGGTCTTCGCGGCAACGGCGACGGCCTCGTTCCTGTCGGGCAAGCTGCTGCACGCCTACGGCTGGGACGCCGTGAACTATACGGCCGTGCCCTTCATCGCCCTGGTCACGGCCGCCATCGTCTGGCTCGCCGTGCGCCGTCGTACCGAGCAGCATCCCGCATAGCGGCATTCACGACGATGACCCGCAATCGGGCGGGTTAACGCGCGGTTGCTTTATGACAGCAGTTTTGGCATTTTCCGCCCGCAATTTCCGCGTCGGTTAAGGGTTTGGTAACCGAAACCGTCCTGGCCGGCTCCCGCAGAGTTTCTCGCCACCATAATGCTTGAAGGAAGATCCATGGATCCCGCTTTGGTCTTTGCCATTGTCTGCGGCGTCGTCGCGCTGCTCTACGGTGTTTGGGCAACCCGCTCGGTCTTGTCGGCCAGCGCCGGCAACGAACGCATGCAGCAGATCGCCGGCGCGATCCAGGAAGGCGCGCGCGCCTATCTGAACCGGCAGTACACGACCATCGGCCTTGTCGGGATCGTGATCGCGATCATCCTCTGGCTGCTGTTCAACCTCACGGTCGCGATCGGTTTCCTGATCGGCGCGGTGCTTTCGGGCGCCGCCGGCTATATCGGCATGAACGTCTCGGTGCGGGCGAACGTCCGCACCACCGAGGGCGCCCGCCAGGGGCTCGCCCACGGCCTCGGCATCGCCTTCAAGGCGGGCGCGATCACCGGCATGCTGGTGGTCGGCCTGGCCCTGCTGGCGGTCGCCGTCTACTACGCCGTCCTGCTGAACATCGGCGCGTCCGGCCGCGACCTGATCGATCCGCTGGTGGCGCTGGGCTTCGGCGCGTCGCTGATCTCGATCTTCGCGCGTCTCGGCGGCGGCAGCTTCACCAAGGGCGCCGATGTCGGCGCCGACCAGGTGGGCAAGGTCGAGGCCGGCATTCCCGAGGACGATCCGCGCAATCCGGCCGTGATCGCCGACAATGTCGGCGACAATGTCGGCGACTGCGCCGGCATGGCGGCCGCCCTGTTCGAGACCTATGCCGTGACCGTGGTCGCCACCATGGTGCTG
>JANQKO010000413.1 GCA_028281075.1 Alphaproteobacteria bacterium
CGCAGACCATGATGGCGGTGAGAAATGCGGGCTAATTAGCGTCAGGAGACCATCTTGCAGACATTCGGCGACCGGCGCCCGCCGGGCGCGGGCGTCCCCGCCTTCAACATCACGCGCGCCGTCGGCATTCTGATCGCGGTGAACGTAGCCGTGCATGTCCTGCGGCTGCTGCTGCCGGGCGATCTGGCGCTGCGGCTGCTGATCTATCTCGGCTTCGCGCCGAGCAACTATTTCGACGCCGCCGGCGCCTTCGCGCCGCCGGTCCTGGCCAGCGCCTATGCCGCGCCGGTGACCTACGGCTTTCTGCACGCCGACGCCATGCACCTGCTGATGAACATGGCCTTCCTGCTCGCCTTCGGCGCCGGGGTCGAGCGGCGCCTGGGCGCCGCGCGGTTCGTCGTCTTCTTCCTCGTCCTGCTGGTCGCGGCGACGGCGGGGACGGTGCTGATGTATCTGCATACCGGCCAGACGGTGCTGGTCGTCGGCGCCTCGGGCGCGGTCTCCGGCCTGTTCGGCGCCTTGCTGCGGTTCGCCTTCACGCCACGACCGCATCCGGGGCCGGCCGGCCGGCGGCGACCGACGAACCAGGTGCTGGTCCTGGCGGCCGCGTTCATCGCCGTCAACCTGGTGTTCGGCCTGAGCGGCATCGACCCGTTCGGCGCCGTGCGGGCGATCGCCTGGGAAGCCCACCTCGCCGGCTTCGCCGCCGGCTACCTGCTCTATCCGCTGTTCGATCCGCGACGGCGGCCCGTCGACTGAGGCCCAGCCGCATTGTCGTCGGGCCACGACATCTGCTTTGATGCGCGAGCCACTTGGAGACCGTTCGGAAATGCCCGTGAAGATGACCGCCGTCCGCACCGCGCTGGTCGACGTGCCGTTCGAGGCGCCGATCCGCACCTCGATCCATCACATCTCGTCGGTCGGCTGCGTGCTGGTCAGCATCGAGACCGATGCCGGCCTGACCGGCGAAGGCTATCTCTGGTCGCTCAGCGCCCGGCGCCTGGACGTGCTGAACGCCATGGTCCTGAGTCTCGCCGACCATGTCGTCGGCCGCGACCCGCACGACACGGCCGCGATCTGGGCGGCGATGTGGCGCGACGTCAATTTCTTCGGCCACAAGGGCATCCCGGTGTTCGCGATCTCGGCCATCGACATGGCCTGCTGGGACCTGGTCGGCAAGGCGAACGGCAAGCCCGTGCACAAGCTGCTGGGCGCGGCGCGCGACCGGATCAAGGCCTATCATTCCGGCGGGCTGTGGGTGTCGATGACGATCGACGACCTGGTGACGCAGGCCCGCGAATTCGTCGCCGACGGTTTCGGCGCCGTGAAGATCCGCCTGGGCAAGCCATCGGTGGCCGAGGACGTCGACCGCGTCGCCGCCGTGCGCGAGGCGATCGGCCCGGACATCGACCTGATGGCGGACGCCAACCAGGGTTTCGACGTCAACCACGCCATCCGGCTCGGCCGCGCGCTGGAGCCATTCAACCTGGCCTGGTTCGAGGAGCCGGTCATGGCCTACGACCTGGAAGGCGCGGCCCGGGTGGCGGCCGAGCTCGATACGCCGGTCGCCAGCGGCGAGACGGAATATACCCGCTATGGCTTCCGCGACATGCTGGAGCGCAAATCGGCCGACGTGCTGATGCCCGACCTGCAGCGGGTCGGCGGCGTCAGCGAGTTCGTCAAGGTCGCGCACATGGCCGAGGCCTTCGACGTGCCGGTCAGCCCGCATACCTTCACCGAGCACAGCCTGCAGCTCTGCGGCGCGCTGGCCAACGTCAACTATTCCGAGCACATGCCCTGGTTCGCGCCGCTGTTCAACGAGCGGCTGGAGATGGCCGACGGCTGTTTCCTGATTCCGGACCGCCCGGGGCTGGGCTTCACCTTCAACACCGAGGCGGTCGCGCGTTTCCGGATCGCCACCGACGGGGGAGCATGTCCATGAAGATCGCCAATATCGAGACCTTCCTGATCCGGCTGCCGTTCAAGACCGGCGCGCCGACCGAGGACCTGGGCGGCCGCTCCTGGCCGACGCTCGACAACGTCTTCGTCCGCGTCGACACCGACACCGGGATCAGCGGCTGGGGCGACGCCTTCGGCTATGGCGCCGCGGCGGCGACCAAGGCGGCGATCGACCATATCCTGACGCCGACGCTGATCGGCCGCGACGCCCGCGACATCGCCGGCATTTCCGACCAGCTTCAGCGGGACAACCACATCTGGGGCCGCTACGGCGTCACCATGTTCGCGATCAGCGGCATCGACATCGCGCTCTGGGACATCGCCGGCAAGCGGGCGGGCCTGCCGCTGCATCAACTCCTGGGCGGCGCCGTGCGCCGGCGCGTGCCGGCCTATGCCAGCCTGTTCAAGTACCGCGATCCGGATCTGGTGGCGGAGAACACCTCGACGGCGCTGGCCGAGGGCTACGAATACGTCAAGCTGCACGAGACCGGCGTCGCCGAAACCCGGGCCGCGCGCGAGGCCGCCGGCGACGGCGTGCCGATCATGCTCGACACGAACTGCCCGTGGACGCCGCTGGAGGCCCGTGCCATGGCCCGGCAGCTCGCCGACTACGACCTGTACTGGCTGGAGGAACCGATCTTTCCGCCGGAGGATTTCGAGGCGCTGGCCGACCTGCAGACCGATTGCGGCATCCCGATCGCCGCCGGCGAGAATGCCTGCACGGCCTTCGAGTTCAAAAAGATGTTCGACGCCGAGGCCGTGACCTTCGCCCAGCCCAGCGTCACCAAGGTCGGCGGCATCAGCGAGTTCCGCAAGGTCATGACGCTGGCCGAGACGCACAAGGCCCACGTGGTGCCGCACTCGCCCTATTTCGGGCCGGGCTTCCTCGCCACCCTGCACCTGATGGCCGCGTCGCCGGTCGATTCCCTGGTCGAGCGCTTCTACATGGAGGTCGAGGCCAGCCCCATGGGCACCTGGATCGACGCCGGGAACGGCAACTTCGAGGTACCCGACGGCCCCGGCCTGGGCTGCGATCCCGACCTGGACGTCATTCGCGATTATGCCGATCCTTCGTGACGGTCGCTACGCGACCTCCTCAGAGCGTGTGAATGAATTACTCACGACCCAAAAGAAGCCGTCATGCTGGCGCAGGCCAGCATCCAGCGGCATCGCAACCCGTTGAAAAACAA
>JANQKO010000414.1 GCA_028281075.1 Alphaproteobacteria bacterium
TTGTTTTTCAACAGGTTGCGATGCCGCTGGATGCTGGCCTGCGCCAGCATGACGGCTTCATTTTGGGTCGTGAGTAATTCATTCACACGCTCTGAGGAGCGGCGAAGCCGCGTCTCGAAACCTCATCCTGAGGAGCGCCCGTCAGGGCGCGTCTCGAAGGATCGGCCATCGGACGCCGATATCGCCGGCAACACCAAAAGCCCACCCCGTAAAGGCACCACGATCACCCGGCCGACACGGTGGCCGGATCGCCCGCCCCTTGGTGTCTTGGCGCCTTGGCGGTGAACTCACCAGACAAACGTTTCACCACAAAGACGCAAAGGCACAAAGAGCAAACCGGTCGATCGGCGCTGCGCACCACCCATTCTCGGTTCTTTGCGTCTTTGTGGTGCCCCCCTTCTTTCGGAATTCCGTGCGGTTGGCCGGCCGGTCCATTCACCACAGAGGCACCGAGGCACGGAGAACAAACGGGGTGACGGCGCTCCGCGCCAACCAACGTCATTTTATTCTCCGTGCCTCGGTGTCTCTGTGGTGATCTCACCTTCGCCAGCCGGGTCGCGTCGCGGAGGCGGCAAGGCACCAAGAGCACGCCGCCGTTGCCTGTCCCTTGGTGTCTTGGTGTCTTGGCGCCTTGGCGGTGAACCCGTCTTTTTGTCCGACCCAACACACCGCCCGCGCCACGTTTGCTAGAATGCCCGCCCGACACCTCCTGGTTCCACGCATTCACCCCATCACCTCCCTTGATCGCGCAACGGCAAAACGGCATCGGCGAACGCTTCCGGACGCGGGGCAAATGGTCCTCGATCGCGGTGCTCGCGCTCTGCGAGGTCATGGCCCTCAGCCTGTGGTTCTCGGCCGCGGCCGTGGTGCCGACCCTGCGCGCGAACGATGCGCTCGGCGACCTGCAGGCCTCGCTGTTCAGCAGCAGCGTCGCCGTCGGCTTCGTCGCCGGCACCTTCGCCAGCGCCGTGCTGGGGCTCGCCGACCGGCTGCATCCGCGCCGCTTCTTCATGGCCGCCGCGCTCGTCGCCGCCGCCGCCAACGCCGGCATCCTGCTGTTCGAGCCGGCCTCGCCGGCCGTCATCGCGCTGCGCTTCCTGACCGGCGCCTGCATGGCCGGCACCTATCCCGTCGGCATGAAGATGATCGCCACCTGGGCAAAGGGCGATACCGGCCTGCTGGTCGGCCTGCTGGTCGGCGCGCTGACGCTGGGCTCCGCCGCCCCCTACCTCTTCAACGCCGCCGGCGGCGTCGACTGGCGGCCGACGCTGGTCATGGCCTCGTGCGCGGCGGCCCTGTCGGGGCTGCTGGTGAACGCCGTCGGCCTCGGTCCGGCCCGGCCCGCGACCGCGCCGTTCGCGCCGGCGGCCGTCCTGCGAGCCTGGCGCAACAAGGCGCTACGCCTGGCGAATTTCGGCTATTTCGGCCATATGTGGGAGCTCTACGCCATGTGGGCCTGGATCGGCCTGTTCCTGCATGAAAGCTTCGCCCGCAGCGTCGGCGGCGCCGATGCCGCCCTGCTGGCCGATCTGGCGACGTTCGCCGTCATCGGCGCCGGCGCCGTCGGCAGCCTGTTCGGCGGCGTCTTCGCCGACCGGCTCGGCCGCACCACGCTGACCATGCTGGCCATGGCCGTCAGCGGCGGCTGCGCGCTCGTGGTCGGCTTTCTGTTCGGCGGCGGCCCCTGGCCGCTGGTCGCGCTCTGCCTGGTCTGGGGCGTCGCCGTGGTCGCCGATTCGGCGCAGTTCTCGTCCTGCGTCATCGAGCTCGCCGAGCCCGATTACGTCGGCACCATGCTGACGATCCAGACCTGTATCGGCTTCCTGCTGACGCTGGCGACGATCCACATGATCCCGCCTCTGGTCGACTGGCTGGGCTGGCGTTACGCCTTCGCGCCGCTCGCCATCGGGCCGGTGCTGGGGGTCATCGCCATGGCCCGGCTGCGCGCCCACCCGGACGCGCTGAAGCTGGCCGGCGGTAACCGCTGAACGGCCGCTTGAAGATTTTCCCCTGCCGGCCCGCGCCTGGCGTCAGGCCGCTTCCAGTCCCAGCGCCCGCTTCACCGACCGATGGAAATGGGTCAGCCCCGGCTCGTTGCGGCCGAAGGTGATGTGGTCCTGCGCGCCCGACGAGAAGCTGCGCTGGATGTCCTCGCCGACCGGAAAGTCCTCGTCCTCGACGGTCCGCAGCAGCAGGTCGAAATTCCGGTCCCAGTGGCGGCGCGCGCTGTCCGTCTCCGCCGGCGCCGGCGTATAGAGCGACACGTACATGCGGCTGCCGTTCACGTCGTCGCCGTCGGGATAGATGTGGAACATCTCGAGGTGATCGCCCTGCATGATGCAGACCGTGTTCGGGAACAGGATGTTGACCACCGCCGTGTGCTTGATCAGGTCCCAGTCCCGCTCGGGCTGCCGGCGCATCTCGTCCATGCTGAAACGCGCGAAGATCAGCCGCTCGTTGGCGCCGAACGGATCGAACGTCGCCAGGTTCCCGCGCAGGATCGGCGCGATGGTGTTCTTGTGCAGCACCGGCAGGTGATAGCTTTCGAGGAAGGTATCGACCACCAGCTTCCAGTTCATCCGCCGCCTGATGACGCGCGTCTCGTAATGCGCGTAGCCGTCCAGGCGATAGCTCGCCAGATCGTCCTGCAGTCCGCCGAGATGGTCGTCGATGGCGATCGCGTCGCCCGGCGTCGGCGTCACCCAGATCATGCCGTACTTCTCGACCAGCGGCAGCGGCACCAGCCCCTGCCGCGCCTTGTCGACGTCGCCGAAGCCCTGGTCGAACGGTATCGCCTTCAGGGCCCCG
>JANQKO010000439.1 GCA_028281075.1 Alphaproteobacteria bacterium
AGCGGGCCGGCAACGGCATTCTCAAACGGACACTGACGGTCGCCGCGGTCAGTCCTGCGGCTTGATCATGCGGCCGCCGATCCGCCGGCCGCCGAAGACGTGCACGTGGAAATGCGGCACTTCCTGGTTCGCGTCCGCGCCGCTGTTGGCGACGATGCGGTAGCCGCTCTCGTCCACGCCCATCAGCCGCGCGACCTCGCCGACGGCCTTCAGAAAGCCGCCGAGCGCCTCGGCCGGAGCCTTGGCGCTGAAATCGTCGAGGCTGACATACGGCCCCTTCGGGATCACCAGCACATGCACCGGCATCAACGGATTGATGTCGTGGAAGGCGAGCGCCCAGTCGTCCTCGTAGACCTTCTTGCAGGGGATCTCGCCACGCAGGATCCTGGCGAAGATATTCTCCGGATCGTAAGCCATCGAAGCTCCGTTGCTGATCGGCCGGCCGCGGCCGCCGTCACTTGTCCTTCGTCACTTGTCCTTGCCGCCGCCGGCCGCCGGCTTTGCCGGCCGGTTGGCGCGGCTGCGCAGCTCGGCATAGACCTCGGCCGGCGTCACGCCCTTGACCGACCAGAGCAGCAGCAGGTGATAAAGCAGATCGGCGCTTTCGGCGACCAGCGCCTGCCGCGGCTCGGCCAGCGCGGCGATCACGGTCTCGGTCGCTTCCTCGCCGACCTTCTGGGCGATCTTGTTCAGGCCCTTCTCGAACATCCGCGCCGTGTGCGAGACCGCCGGATCGGCGTCCCGCCGGCTCTCGATCACCTCGAACAGATGTTCGAGCACGGCGACATCATCGTTCTTGGATTTCGCCAATCCGTTTCCTTCCCATCGATGACCCGCCGTGGAACCGGGACCCGATTCCCCATGATCCCAGTATTGGGCGGCGGCGGATTTTAGGGAAGGGGCCGGCTCAACGCCAGAACTTCGGCTGCTTGCGCAGGCCTTGCCATTGCCTGGCGACCTTGGACCATTTCTTGTTCACCTGCCGGTCGTGCCAGCCCGTCACCATGCCGACCGCCCAGAGCAGGTCCTTTTCCCGGCTGTTCGCCGGCGGATGCGCGACGATCCGCTCCATGACGGTCCGGGCGACGACGCCGTCGCTGAGCGCGCCGAGCGAATCCTGCAGGGCGGCGAGCTGCGACAGAAACGCCGTGGTCGGCTTTTTCGGATAGAGGCTGGCGAAGAACTCGCCCGCGTAGCGCAGCTTCTTGGCACCGATGCGCAGCCGATGCCGGTCGGCCTCGTCCAGGTCCTCGATCCGGCGGCCCAGCCTGGCCAGCTTGTGGTAGCGGCGCTCGAGTATCCGCCGCGCCGCCTCGGTCACCGGCGCCGCCAGCGCGGCCTGCTGATCCGGGTCATCGGCGCGCCGCCAGCGGCGGTCCGCCGCCCAGGCGCCCAGGCGCAGCAGGAACGCCGTATAGCGCGGCGACCGGATGGCGTTCAGCGCCTCGCGCCGGCTGGTCTCGCGCAGCTCGGCGGCGGCGTCCCGCAGCGCCAGCAGCCGCCGGTCCTTGCCCTTGGCGGCCAGCACGCCGGCGAGAATGCCGTCGACGAAGACATCGAGATCGCGCGCCAGGCCCAGCGCGCCGGACAGCCATCGGGCCTCGTCCCCGATGGCCTCGGTCTCCGGCGAGGCGACCAGATCGCCCGACACGCCGCAGGCGGTGCGCAGGCGCCGCAGCGCGACCCGCATCTGATGCACGCCGTCGGGATCGCGCGCCTGCACGAACGGCGCCTCGTTGCGCATCAGATGATCGACGCAGGCGCAGACCACGTCGTGGAAGGCATCGTCGGCGCGCATCGCCGGATCCAGGATCAGCGGGCTGGCCCGCGACGGCCGCGGCGGCTGGCCCGTCAGCATGGAAAAGCCGCGTTCGGCCTTGCTGGCGGTGCCGATCCGCACCGGCACCACGTCGTTCAGCATCCGGGCGACGTCATAGAGCTGGCCGGGCCGGCCCCGCTTCAGCTCGAGTTCGGCCTCTGAGACCGACAGCCAGCTATCGCCGCGGCGGATCTCGCCGACATCGATCGCCAGCTCGATGCGGCCACCGCCCGGCGCCTTCAGCAGGCGTGTGGTGCGCCGGATATCGGTCTCGAACGCCGGCGCGATGCCGCGCCTGACCTTGGGCTTCCGCAGCAGCTCGGCGACCGGCGGCTCGCAGGCGGCGTTCAGGTCGGGACGGTCTTCGCTGACATCCTGTTCCCACTCGCTGCGGTCGGTGACGCCGACCCGGCCGACGCCGTTGGCCTTGATGGTCTGGACCCGGCGCTTGCCGATCTGGCGCAGCCGCAAGGTAACGCGCTTCTTCCAGAGCCGCAGCTTGGGCGTGTCGAAATAGACCGAGCGCAGCCGCCGCGTTGTCGGACGCCCGTCGGTCATGGCCCGCAGCGCCGGGTTGCGGCGCAGGCGCGGCATGTCCTCGGCCGCGATCTGCAGCTTCAGCTCGATCTCGCGATCGTCCACCCGGACCCCCAGCACACGCCTCCACGGTGCGCGCACGTTAAGTCGCGGGTCCCGCCGTGACAACGACAGCAATGTTACAGTTTTATGACATCGTCCAAGGGCGCCCGAGGCGGGGTCAGACTAGGCTCTTCGGCGTCGCGAACAGGGTCAGCCGCGCCGATCCGGGCGCCAGATCGCGCCAGCCCCTGCCGGGCACGTCGATCACGGCGAGGCCGGCGGTGGGAAACTTCTCCCGCAGGCGCGCCAGGTCGTCGGCCGGACCGTCACCGGCCAGCAGCAGCGCCAGGTCCTGCATGTCGGGCTGATGCGCCACCAGCACCACGGTCCCGGCGCTGCGCGGCAGGGCCCGCAGGCGTTCCAGCAACGCCGCGTCGCCGCCGAGGTACAGCTCGCGTTCGACCGACAGGGCATGGCCGCCCGACAGCCGCGTCGCCGCCAGGGTCCAGGTATCCTGCGCCCGCCGGGCCGACGAGCACAGCACCAGGTCGGGCCGGATGTCCCGCTGGCGCATGAACTGGCCCATCAGCACCGCCGCGCGCTCGCCGCGCGCCTGCAGCGGCCGGTCGTGATCGTCGAGCGTCGGATCGTCCCAGGCCGACTTGGCATGCCGGAACAGGCAGAGCGTCGGCACGGCGCTAGATCCGCACCGGCAGCCCGGCGGCCCGCATATGCGCTTTCGCGTCGCGGATCGAATGCGCGCCGAAATGAAAGATCGACGCGGCCAGCACCGCGTCGGCATGGCCCTCGCGCACGCCATCGACCAGATGGTCCAGCGTGCCGACGCCGCCCGACGCGATCACCGGCACGGAGACGGCGTCGCTGATCGCGCGCGTCAGGGCGAGGTCGAAGCCCTGTTTGGTACCGTCCCGGTCCATCGAGGTCAGCAGCAGCTCGCCGGCACCCAGCTCGACCATGCGCCGGGCCCAGCCGACCGCCTCGATACCGGTGGCGTTGCGGCCGCCATGGGTGAAGACCTCGAAGCCGCCGGCCTCGTCGCGCTTGGCGTCGATCGCGACGACGATGCACTGCGTGCCGAACTTGCGCGCCGCCTCGGCGACGAACTCGGGCCGGTGCACGGCCGCGGTGTTGATCGAGACCTTGTCGGCGCCGGCCAGCAGCAGCTTGCGCACGTCATCCACCACGCGCACGCCGCCGCCGACGGTCAGCGGCATGAAGCATTGCTCGGCGGTCGCCGCGACCACGTCGTAAAGGATCGCGCGGTCGTCGGACGAGGCGGTGATGTCGAGAAAGCAAAGCTCGTCGGCGCCCTCGCGGTCATAGAGCCGCGCCTGCTCGACCGGATCGCCTGCGTCGCGCAGGTCGACGAAGTTCACGCCCTTGACGACACGGCCGTCCTTCACGTCCAGGCAGGGAATGACCCGTTTCGTCAGCATCGCGCCGCCTCCCGCGCCCAGGCCGCCAGCAGATCCAGCGCCGCGCGCGGATCGAGGCGGCCGTCATAGAGCGCCCGGCCGCTGATCACGCCTTCGATGCCGGTATCGGCCACGGCCTTCAGCGCCTTGAGGTCGTCGAGGCCGCTGACGCCGCCCGACGCGATCACCGGCATCGACAGGCTTTCCGCCAGCCGCGCCGTCGCCTCGACGTTGACGCCCCGCAGCGCGCCGTCGCGGTCGATGTCGGTATAGATCACCGCCGCGACGCCGGCGTCCTCGAAGCGCCGCGCCAGGTCGCGCGCGGTCATGTCCGACTGCTCGGCCCAGCCCTCGACCGCGACCCGGCCGTCGCGGGCATCGATGCCGACGGCGATGCGGTCCGGAAAGCGGGCGCAGATCGCCTTCACCAGATCAGGTTCGCGCAGCGCCAGCGTGCCCAGAATGACCCGTCCGACACCGGCCTCGAGCCACATCTCGACCGTGTCGGCGTCGCGGATGCCGCCGCCGAGCTGCACCGGCATGTCGATCGCGGCCAGGATCGCGGCCACTGCCTCGGCGTTCACCGGCCGGCCCGCGAAGGCGCCGTTCAGGTCGACGAGATGCAGCCGCGTGAAGCCGGCGTCCTGGAACGCCCGGGCCTGGGCCGCGGGATCGGTGTTGAACACGGTCACCCGCGCCATGTCGCCGCGCAGCAGCCGCACGCAGGCGCCGTCCTTCAGGTCGATGGCGGGATAGAGGATCATGGCGCCCAGGCGAGGAAGTTGGCGATCAGCCGCAGGCCCAGCGTCTGGCTCTTTTCGGGATGGAACTGCGTGCCGACGAGATTGTCGCGGCCGACCATAGCGGCCACGCGGCCGCCATAGTCGACATGCGCCAGCACGTCCCCGGCACCGGCCGCCAGATGGTAGCCGTGAACGAAATAGACGTAAGCGTCGTCGCCGCCGATGCCGGCCAGCACCGGGTGTTCGCGGTCGACGCGCAGATCGTTCCAGCCGATCTGCGGCACCTTCAGGGCGGGATCGTCGGGGCGTAACGCGACGACGTCGCCCGGGATCCAGTCGAAGCCGGGGTGACGGCCGTGCTCCAGCCCCCGTGTCGCCATGAGCTGCATGCCGACGCAGATGCCGAGGAACGGCCGGCCGCGCCGGCGCACGCTTTCGTCGAGCGCGTCGGGCATGCCGTCCAGGGCCTCGAGACCGGCGCGGCAATCGGCGAAAGCGCCGACGCCCGGCAGCACGACGCGGTCCGCCCGCGCCACCACGTCGGGCGCCGAGGTCACCGCGACCTCGGCATCGCCGCCGGATTCCGCCGCCGCCCGCGCGAACGCCTTCGCCGCCGAGCGCAGGTTGCCGGACCCGTAGTCGATGATCGCCGTGGTCATGGCAGCACCGTCCGCGGGTCGAGAAAGCTGGTCGCCGGCCGCCTGCCGGCCGCCTGCCGGGCGCGGTAGGCCGGCAGCCAGTCGGCGGCGAACAGGCGCGCCTCGGCCTCGGCCAGGTTCGGCGCCGCGACCACGCCGCGCCTGACATAGCCGGCCGCTTCCACCCGCCAGCGCCGCCAGTCGTTCGCCGTGACGGCGACGAGAAGGTTCAAGCCGACGGCCAGAAACGACTGCAATATCTCATGCAGGCCGAACAGCGCGGCGGCCGACGCCAGCGCCAGCCCCAGGGTGGCATAGGCCAGCAGGGCGAGCCACTGGCCGCGGAACAGCATCCAGATCACCGGGATCACCAGCGCCGGCCAGCAGATGCCCTCCTTCACCAGCACCAGGTCGGGGTCGTCGCCGGCCGGCACCAAGCGGTCCATCACGGTATAGACGCGCATCATCCAGCGCTCCCGCCGCCCGCCGGCCGGCTACAGCGAGCCGCCCAGCACGCCCTTGGTCGAGGGCACCGCGTCGGCCTTGCGCGGGTCGATCTCGATCGCCCGGCGCAGGCTGCGGGCCAGTCCCTTGAAGCAGCTCTCGACGATATGGTGGTTGTTCTCGCCGTAGAGGTTCTCGACATGCAGCGTGATGCCGGCCTGCTGGGCGAAGGCCTGGAACCATTCCTTGAACAGCTCGGTATCCATCTCGCCGAGCTTGGGCTTGGAGAAGTCGACCTTCCAGACCAGATAGGGCCGGTTCGAGACGTCGAGCGCCACCCGCGTCAGGGTCTCGTCCATGGGGATCAGCGCGTCGGCATACCGCGTGATCCCGGCCCGGTCGCCGAGCGCCTTGCTGACCGCTTCGCCGATGACGATGCCGGTGTCCTCGGTGGTGTGGTGGAAATCGATATGCAGGTCGCCCTTGGCCCGCAGCGTCAGGTCGATCAGGCTGTGGCGCGAGAGCTGCTCCAGCATATGGTCAAGGAAGCCGATGCCGGTCTCGACGTCGTAGACCCCGCTGCCGTCCAGGTTGACGGTCGCCGTGATCTCGGTTTCCTTGGTCCTGCGTTCGATGCTGGCCTGGCGCATGGCGCCGCGTCTCCACTGCCCGGAAAAGCCGTCAATTGACGGTCATCAGGCCGGCGGTATAGCAGGAACCCGCCCACCCCGCCAGCACGTCAGCCGCCGTGCCGCGCGCGCACTTGACGCCCACCCCTTCGGCCTTACATCGTGGGGGGCCGCCGCCGCGGGGCCGGGCGGCGCCCGTTTGACCGAGGATTCCATTGGTGCAGCCAGAACAGAGCCAGCAGTGGCACGGGACGACCATTCTGTCCGTGCGCAAGGGCGACAGCGTGGTCGTCGCCGGCGACGGCCAGGTCAGCCTGGGCCAGACCGTGATCAAGTCGAACGCCCGGAAGGTCCGCCGCCTGGCGCATGGCGAGGTCATCAGCGGCTTCGCCGGCGCCACCGCCGATGCCTTCACGCTCTTCGAGCGGCTCGAAGCCAAGCTGGAGCAGCATCCCGGCAACCTGACCCGGGCCTGCGTCGAGCTGGCCAAGGACTGGCGCACCGACCGCTTCCTGCGCCGGCTGGAGGCGATGATGGCGGTGGTCGACAGGAACGTGAGCCTGGTGCTGACCGGCACCGGCGACGTGCTGGAGCCGGAAGACGGCCTGATCGGCATCGGCTCGGGCGGCAACTACGCGCTGGCGGCGGCGCGCGCGCTGATCGACCGCGACGACGTCGACGCCGAGGCGATCGCGCGGCGGGCCATGGCGGTGGCGGCCGAAATATGCGTCTATACCAACGACAACATCATCCTCGAACAGCTTGCCCCATGACCGCGTTCAGTCCCCGCGAGATCGTCTCCGAGCTCGACCGTTTCATCATCGGCCAGAACGACGCCAAGCGCGCCGTCGCCATCGCGCTGCGCAACCGCTGGCGGCGCATGCAGCTCGACGAGGGCCTGCGCGAGGAGGTGCTGCCCAAGAACATCCTGATGATCGGCCCGACCGGCGTCGGCAAGACCGAGATCGCACGCCGCCTGGCCCGCCTGGCCCAGGCGCCCTTCATCAAGGTCGAGGCGACCAAGTTCACCGAAGTGGGCTACGTCGGCCGTGACGTTGAGAGCATGGTGCGTGACCTTGTTGAACGTGGCATTCAGATGGTGCGAGAAGAGCAGAGTGTGATGTGTGCGGC
>JANQKO010000500.1 GCA_028281075.1 Alphaproteobacteria bacterium
CACCAGGACGTGCCAGTGCTTGTGTTCGGACATCATGCCGCGCCTTTCCTGCGCCACAGTCCCGCGTCCGCCGTCCAGCCCATGGCGATGTCCAGGACCGCGTGGCAGACGATCTGGTGCATCAGCTCGACGAAGCCGTATTCCTCGGACGGCACGTAGAAATTCAAATCGCCCAGCCGGCGCAGCTTGTTGTCCGGGCCGAAGCCGCTCAGGCCGACCACGGCGCAACCGGCCTCGCGCGCGGCCTTGACGCCATTGATGATGTCGGCCGAGTTGCCCGAGCTGGAGATGGCGAACAGCACGTCACCCGGACGGCCGTGCAGCTCGATCTGCCGGGCGAAGATCTGCTCGAAGCCGAGATCGTTGCCCAGGCAGGTCAGCGCCGCGCCGTCATTGAAGACCATGGCCGGAATGCCGCCGTTCTTGGCGAAATCGTTCGCCATATGGCTGGCGATCGCGGCGCTGCCGCCGTTGCCGATGAACATCAGCTTGTGCCCCCGGCCGGCGGCCTCCTGCGTCAGCTCGATGGCGGCGTCGATGAAGCCCGCCATCGGCAGCCGCTCGCCGGCACGGTCGGTGCTGACGGACCGGCCCGGCAGGTCGGCCAGAATACGGAAGTAGCTCTCGACGTCGGCCTGCATCTTCGGCATCACTTCAGCAAGGCGGTGAGGAACTTCATCAGCGGCACCTTGGCCACCGACTCGCGATGGCCGACGATGCCGACCTTCATGGCGCCGACGGCGTTGCCGATCAGGCCCGCGACCGGCATCTCGGTGCCGTTGGCGACCAGCGGCGCGGTGACGCTCAGGAAGGCGTCGCCGGCGCCGACCGTGTCGACCACCTGGCGCGTGAACGCCGGCACCTTGTGCAGGCCGGTCTCCAGATCGAAGGTCAGGCAGCCGTTCTGGCCATGGGTCACGACGACGCGGTCGCAGTCGATCTGCTCGCGCAGCGGCCCCTGGACCAGCCGGCCCAGATCGGTGAAGCGGTCGCGCACGGCCAGCCGCGCCTCGGGCGCGTCGATGCAGACATAATCGGCGCGGCGGTAGCGCGTCACCGGGTTGTAGCCCAGATTGGCGCTGTTGCTCTGCGCGTTGACGGCCAGGAACGGCGCCGCCTCGACGACCGCGTCGATCGACCGCGGCGTCAGCATGCCATGGCCGAAATCGTTCACGATCGTCAGGTCGAATTCCGGCGCCAGCTCGCCGATCCGCCGGCACAGCATGTCTTCCTGGGCGCCGGCCAGCGGCGTGTCGTCGAAATGGTAGACCTCGAACAGCTTGCGCATATGGCCGGGATCGACGAACCGGCATTTGCGGATCGTCGGCACGCCCGGCCGGCGCAGGAAATGCACCTGCACGTTCTCGCGCACCGAATCCCGGATCAGGTCCTCCTGGCTGTCCTCCTCGCCGATGCAGGTGACGACGTCGACCCGGTCAACGAAGTCGGCGATATGGTTGGCCGAGGCGATGACGCCGCCGGCGAACATCTCCCGCCCCTCGTAACGGGTAGCGATGATGTTCTCCTTGGCCGACTTTCCCATCGGCGCGGTGTACTGGTACTCGTCGACGATGGCCTCGCCGACCATCAGCACGCGCTTCCCGGTCAGCGCCTCGATGGCGGCCAGCGCCTTGGCCTGGCCGCCATTGTCGCGCATGCGGGCCAGATACTCGGCGACTTCGGAGTCGTAGACGTTGAGATGCCGGTTGATCAGGGCCGACGACGAGAAGGTGATGTCGTCGGTGAAGACGATGCGGCCGCCCAGGCCCTCGACCAGCTCGCGCTCGCGGCGGATATTGCCGGTGACGTCCTCGGTCTCGTCGGCATAGTCCTGGCCCTTGATATAGACGTCGGGCGCGATCATGCGCAGCACGCCCTCGGCCGTCGGCCAGTTGCTGACGCCGACCCAGTCGACATATTCCAGCGCCGCCAGCATCTCGGCCCGCATGTCCTGGGCGAAGACCGGCCGGCCCGGCCCCTTGTTCACGTAACGGTCCGCCGTCAGCGTGACGAACAGCAGGTCACCCTCGGCCCGCGCCGCCTCCAGGTGGCGGACATGGCCCATATGCAGCAGGTCGAAGACGCCGTGGGCCAGGACCACGGTCTGGCCGCGCTGACGGGAGTGCTTGGCGATCGCGGCCATTTCCTCGATCGTCCTGACCTTGTCCCGCGCACGCACGGGCAGCGGGTCGAGCGACGCGAGGCTGGCCTGAACTCCGGATTGCACCATGTCCCATTCTCCCTGGCGCGCGGCGGCGCCGGTGACGTCGGGACTGTGACGGGCAGAGCCTTTACAAACTGTAAATCATGGTCCGATCGGCGGCCGGATCAGCCGCCCGTTAACCATGTTTCTGAACCGCGCGTTAACGGCGCCGCGTCAGGATGCGCCGACCAACGGCCAGACACGGCCCGGAACCGAATGGACGCGCCGGAACATGAACGGCATCAACGGCGGCTTGACCGTCGCCTTCTTCGACACCTCGGTGCTCGCCGACTATTACGCGTCCGGCGCCAACCTGAGCAGCGCCACCCTGCGCAAGACCTTCGAGGCCCAGGGTGTGAACCGGCTCGCCGGCGGCAGCGATGCCGCCGTCATCCCGCCCTGGGAAGCGCCGCCGCAGGCGGCGCCGGAAGATCCGTTCCAGAGCGTCTTCTCCTCCGACCCGCTGATCGATCTCGACGACCCGCTGGTCGCCAATGCCGGTGACGACGAGAACTTCAAGAACCTGTTCGCGCTCTACCGCGGCCTGTCGCGCGTGAAGGAGCTGACCGACTTCGCCCGCGACGATCCGCGCGCCGAGACCATGCGGTCGCTGCTGGACCGCAAGCTGCAGGGCTATATCGCCGAAATCGAGAGCTTCGTCGCCAAGCTCAACCTCGACGACGCCACGGTGGTCAGCGGCCTGAAGGAAAGCGACCTCACCTCGACCCTGTTCCTGGCGAAGGAAGTCGCCAAAACCTCGCCGGTGCATTTCGGCGCCGTCATCTCGGAGGCCCGCGACGACGCCATTCCAGGTCTCACCGGCACGGAGAAGTTCACCATTACCGCCACCACGTCGGGCGGCACCAAGAACGTCACCATCGACCTCGGCGCGGTCAGCGGCACGCTCAACGTCGACAATGTCTCCAGCTACATCAACAGCCAGCTCGCCGCCAACAGCGTCACCTCGACGGTCAACGTCGAGCGCACGAACGAATTCGCCTATGGCTTCCGGGTCAACATGTCGACCACCGAGACGCTGACCTTCAGCGCCGACGCGGCCAGCGAGTCGCCGGCGGTCTATCTCGCCGGCACCAGCGGCGCCGGCGACAATTCGAACGGTTATCTGCTGAAGCTCGACGATCTCGGCGCCGCCAGCCCGAACCAGGCCTTCCGCACCAATATCGACACCACGGCGGCCGACTCGGCGAACGCCGTCGCCGTCGACAGCAAGGGCTTCGCCTACACGGTCGGCAGCACCGGCGGCGACATCGGCACCCAGACCAACAACGCCAGCGAAGACGTCTACTTGCGCAAATACGACCCCGCCGGCGTGCTGATCTGGTCGCGCCTGCTCGGCGCCTCCGACCAGGCCAACGGCTTCTCCGTCGCCGTTGACGCCAGCGACAACATCATCGTCGGCGGCCGGACCAACGCCCCGCTCAGCGATACCGCCATCGGCGGCGGCTACGACAGCTTCGTCACCAAGTACAACAGCGACGGCGACGAGCAGTTCACGCGCCAGTTCGCCCCGGTCGCCGACGACGCGGCGCTCGGTCTTGCCACCAACGCCGCCGGCGAGATCTTCATCGCCGGCTACGCCAACGGCGCGGTCGGCGCCGGCATGACCCACAATGGCGGCGCCGACGCCTATGTCACCAAGCTCGATGCCAGCGGCAACCTGCTCTACAACAAGCAGTTCGGCGGCACGGGCGACGACCGCGCCACCGGCATCGCCATCGACGCGTCCGGCAACGTCTTCGTCGCCGCCGAGAGCGACGGCAACGCGGTGCTGCGCAAATACGCCGACAGCGACGCCAGCCAGACACCGGTCTGGGAAGCCAATCTCGGTACCATCGGCGGCGACGGGTCGGTCGCGGGCGTCGCCATCGGCAGCAACGGCAACGTCTACGTCACCGGCAGCACCAGCAACGCGTCCCTCAACGGCAGCGTCGCGCAAGCCCATTCCGGCGGCGTCGACAGCTTCGTCAGCCAGATCACCGACAACGGCACCAGCGCCACGCTCGGCTTCGTCTCCTATGTCGGCGGCAGCGGCACCGATCGTGCCGGCGGCATCGCCGTGCGCCCGAACGCCGGCGCCGACGAGATCTACGTCACCGGCAACACCGACGGTTCGGTCGCCGGCCAGGCCTCGGTCGGCGAGACCGACGCCTTCGCCGTCAAGCTCAACAGCAGCGGCACGACCGTCTGGGGCCATCAGTTCGGCGGCGGCTTCAACCACAGTGGCAACGCCATCGCCTTCGACGAGAACGGCACCTCGGTGCTGTCGCGGCTCGGCCTGCCCGGCGGCACGCTGCCGCTGTCGCCGCCCGACGAGGTCATCAACCTCACCTCGGCCCGTCCCGGCCAGTATTTCGAGATCTCGGTCGACGGCGCCTCGCCACGGCGCGTCACCATCGAGAACGACGACAGCCTCGGCTTCCTCGCCTTCAAGATCAACCGCATCCTGGGCAGCGCCGGCCGGGCCTCGATCGAGAACGAGATCGACGGCCGCGTGATCAAGATCGAGGCCAAGGACGAGAAGCGTATCGACATCTCCGCCGGCGCCGAGGGTTTCGACGCGCTGGCGCCGCTGGGCCTGCGCGAGACCACGCTGTTCGGCGAGCCCCTGGTCGAGGACACCGACGAAAAGCTCTTCGACCTCGGCGATCCCGTCAGCAGCGACGACGACACGACCGACGGCAACGCCTCCGTCTTCGCCCTCGGCATCATCGACGGCCTCGACGTCAAGACCAAGCGGGCCGCTGAAGATGCCGGCATCATCTTCGACGAGGCGCTGCGCAACGTCCGCGACGCCTACAAGTTCATTACCGACACCGGCGAGACCACGAACAACTTCCTCGCCGGCGCCCAGCAGATCAGCGCCGCGGACCAGGCCAGGATCAACGAAATGAACTTCGCCCTCGAACGCCTGCAGTCGGCCAGCCTGACCGGCACGACGGCGCTCTCGATCCTGGCCTGAGCACGGGCCGGCTTGACCGGCCGAAACGCCGCCTTCTAAGCTGCCGTCCGAAACCCGGACGGCGCCTTTCATGACAATGACGGAAACCGACGACGCGCCCGGCCTGGCCGGCGTGCGCGCGGCGATCGAGCGGATGGGACTGATCCCGCCGGGCGGTGATCCCGTGTTCGAGCGATTGACCGGCGGC
>JANQKO010000385.1 GCA_028281075.1 Alphaproteobacteria bacterium
TGCCGGGCACGCGGACGGCGAGGTCCAGCCGTTGACCCGGCGCCAGGGCGTGCGGCCTCCGCGCGGTCGGCGCCGCCGGCGGCACCCGCGGCGGATGGCCGTCGACGGCGACGACGCGACCGTCCGCGCCCGGCAGGAAGATCCGGTAGATACGGGCGGTGTCGGTCGCCGCCAGCCGCAGCCGGACCAATCCGCCGGCCGGCGCCTCGTAGACCGGGTCCCGCCGCCAGTTCGCGGTCATCACAGTGCCGAAGGTGCCGCCGCGGGCGGCGCCGCGCGGCGTCCAGAGGTCCATCCAGCCGCCGTCCGCGTGCAACCGGAAGTCCCGCAGGTTGAGAATGACCTCGGCGTCGAAGCCGGGGTCGACGGCCTCCTCGACGACCAGCACGCCGGTCAGGCCGAGCGCCATCTGGTCCATGGTCATGCAATGGGGATGGTACCAGTAGGTGCCGGCCTCGCGCGGGGTGAAGCCGTAGTCGAACCGCTCGCCGGGGGCGATCGGGAACTGGGTCAGATAGGGCACGCCGTCCATGGCGTTGGGCACGCGCAGGCCGTGCCAGTGCATCGCGGTGTAGTCGTCGAGACCGTTGCTCACCCGCGCCTCGAAGCGCCGGTTCTGGCGCAGGCGCAGCACCGGCGGGGGCCCGTCGGGGCGGGTCGAGACCAGGCCCATGGTCTCGCCGTCGACGATCCGGAACCGCGCTGGTTGAACGCGCAGGTCCGCCCGCGCCGCCGGACCCGCGCCCAGGCTGTCCGCGCCGACGAGCGGCAGGGCGGCGGCGCCACCGACAAGGCCGAGCGCGGCGCGTCTGGAGACGGCCGGGATCATGGGCAAAAGCGGGCTCCGTTCCTGAGATCGGGGATTGTGGGCGGACGCCGCCAGGATACACCGATGGCTCGCCCGGCGCGGGTGAATCTGGCCGCCGTCCCTGTCGGTTTCCGGCCGGGCGATACCCACCATAATTTTACCGCCGTCACCTTGTTAGAATGATTCCAAACTCCTATCTTATTAGAACGATTCTAATATCGTCCCAGACCAGGATGCCAGACCACGATAGGAGACAATGATGGACGGCGATCGCAGATGCCCGGTAACAGGCAGGGCGCACAGCAAGATGACGGTGGGGGGCCGGTCGAATTCGGACTGGTGGCCGAACCAGCTGAACCTGAAGATCCTGCACCAGAATTCGCCCCAGTCCGATCCCATGGGCGAGGGTTTCGACTATGCCGAGGCGTTCAAGAGCCTCGACCTGGATGCCCTGAAGCAGGACATCCAGGCCCTGATGACGACGTCGCAGGACTGGTGGCCGGCCGACTACGGCCATTACGGGCCGCTGTTCATCCGCATGGCCTGGCACAGCGCCGGCACCTACCGCACCGCTGACGGCCGCGGCGGCGGCGGCACCGGCACGCAGCGCTTCGCGCCGCTGAACAGTTGGCCGGACAACGCCAACCTGGACAAGGCGCGCATGCTGCTCTGGCCGATCAAGCAGAAATACGGCCGGAAGATATCCTGGGCCGACCTGATGATCCTGGCCGGCAACTGCGCGCTCGAGTCGATGGGCCTGAAGACGTTCGGGTTCGCCGGCGGGCGCGCGGACATCTGGGAGCCCGAGGAGGACATCTACTGGGGCACCGAGGACACCTGGCTGGGCGACAAGCGCTATAGCGGCGACCGCGAGCTGGAGAACCCGCTGGCCGCCGTGCAGATGGGCCTGATCTACGTGAACCCGGAAGGGCCGAACGGCGATCCGGACCCGGTCGCTTCCGGCCGCGACATCCGCGAAACCTTCGGCCGCATGGCGATGAACGACGAGGAGACGGTCGCGCTGGTCGCCGGCGGACATACCTTCGGCAAGTGCCATGGCGCCGGCGACGCGTCGCTGGTCGGTCCGGAGCCAGAGGGCGCCGGCATCGAGGCGCAGGGCCTGGGCTGGCAGAGCAGTTTCGGCAGCGGCAAGGGCGTCGATACCATCACCAGCGGCATCGAGGGCGCCTGGACCACCGACCCGGTAACCTGGGACAACGGCTATTTCGACGCCCTGTTCGGCCATGAGTGGGAGCTGGTGAAAAGTCCCGCCGGCGCGCACCAGTGGGCGCCGAAGGACGGCGCCGGCGCGGACACGGTGCCGGACGCCCACGATCCGTCGCGGCGGCATGCGCCGATGATGACGACGGCGGACATGGCCCTGCGCATGGACCCGATCTACGAGCCGATCTCGCGGCGCTTCCACCAGGACCCCGAGGCCTTCGCCGATGCCTTCGCGCGGGCGTGGTTCAAGCTGACGCACCGCGACATGGGTCCCCGCGCCCGCTACCTGGGCAAGGAGGTGCCCGCGGAAGTGCTGATCTGGCAGGACCCCGTGCCCGAGGTCACGCATCAGTTGATCGACGAGCGGGACGTCGCGGACCTCAAGGGCCGGATCCTGGCGTCGGGCCTGTCGGTCGCGCAACTGGTCTCGACGGCCTGGGCCTCGGCGTCGACCTTCCGCGGTTCCGACATGCGCGGCGGCGCGAACGGTGCCCGCATCCGCCTGGCGCCGCAGAAGGACTGGGAGGTCAACCAGCCGGCCGAGCTGGCGGACGTGCTCGCGGTCCTGGAAGCGGTCCGGAACGACTTCAACGATGCGCAGGCCAACGGCAAGCAGGTCTCGCTGGCCGACGTCATCGTGCTGGGCGGTTGCGCGGCGGTCGAGCAGGCGGCGAAGGCCGCCGGCCACGAGGTGGCGGTGCCGTTCACGCCGGGGCGCACGGACGCCGCGCAGGCGCAGACCGACGTCGACTCCGTCGCCATGCTGGAGCCGGCCGCGGATGGCTTCCGCAACTACCTCAAGTCCGCCTATACCGTGTCGGCCGAGGAACTGCTGGTCGACCGTGCGCAGCTTCTGACGCTGAGCGCGCCGGAGATGACGGTTCTGGTCGGCGGCCTGCGCGTCCTCGGCGCGAACCATGGCCAGTCGACGCACGGCGTCTTCACCGACCGGCCGGGGACGTTGAGCAACGACTTCTTCGTCAACCTGCTCGACATGCGCACGACCTGGCGGGCGGTCTCGGGCGTCGATGACGTCTTCGAGGGACGCGACCGGGCGACGGACGCGCGGAAGTGGACCGGCACCCGTGTCGACCTCATCTTCGGCTCGAACTCCCACCACCGTGCCCTCGCCGAGGGCTATGCCTGCGAGGACTCGCAGGCGGCGTCCGTGCGGGACTTCGTGGCGGCCT
>JANQKO010000571.1 GCA_028281075.1 Alphaproteobacteria bacterium
TCCGCCGGCATGACAATTGGGGGCGAGCCTTCGGCGGTTTCTTCGCGGCCGCGCAGGCCGGCATGACCGTGATCCGGGATAAACGACAAACCGCCCGGATTTTTGCTCCGGTTACTCCTGAGGAACCCCCGCCAGGGGCTGCCTCGAAGGATGGTCAGCCGCGATATCGGATTATTTCAGCCGCCTGCTAGCTCTCGTCCAACCGCACCGGCACGTAACGCCGGTCGCCGCCGCGCTCCAGCAGGAACAGGACGATCTTGCGCTTGGCCTGGCGCAACTGGGTAATCTTGGCCACCACCTGGTCGGGCGTGGTCACCTCCTCGTCGGCGACCTCGACGATGATGTCGCCCGGACGAATGCCCTTCTCGGCGGCGGGGCTCTCGCCGGTGACGTCGGTGACGACCACGCCGAGCGCATCCTCGCCGATCTCGAACCGGGTGCGGACATCGTCGTTCAGCCCGGTCAGCGTCATGCCGAGCGCCTGCAGCTCCTCGGTCGATTCCGGGCTGGCCGGATCGACGGCGGCCACCTCCGTCTCGGTCTCGTCGAGCTCGCCGATCTCGACTTCCAGGGTCTGGAACTGGCCGTCGCGCCAGATCTCGACGGGCACCGGCTTGCCGATCTCGGTATCGGCGACGATACGCGGCAGCTCGCGCATCTCCTCGATCGGCCGGTTGTCGAACTTCAGGATGACGTCACGCTGCTGCAGGCCGAAGGACTCGGCCGGACCGCCCTCGGTCAGGCCGGCGACCAGCGCGCCGCGCGCCCGGTCGAGGCCCAGCCCCTCGGCGATCTCGTCGGTGACGGTCTGGATGCGCACGCCCAGCCAGCCACGCCGCGTCTTGCCGTACTTCTCGAGCTGCAGGATGACGTTGCGGGCGATCGCCGAGGGCACGGCGAAGCCGATGCCGACACTGCCGCCGGACGGCGAGAAGATCGCCGTGTTGATGCCGATCACCTGGCCGTCCATGTTGAACAGCGGGCCGCCGGAGTTGCCGCGGTTGATCGAGGCGTCGGTCTGGATGAAATCGTCATAGGGGCCGGCGTTGATATCGCGGCTGATGGCCGAGATGATGCCGGCCGTCACGCTGCCGCCCAGGCCGAACGGATTGCCGATCGCGACGACCCAGTCGCCGACCCGGGAGGTGCCGGAATCGCCCCACGGCACCGATACCAGCTCCTGGTCCGGCTCGATCCGCAGCAGCGCCAGGTCGGTCTTCGGGTCCTTGCCGACGACCGTCGCTTCCAGCTTGCGGCCGTCGGAAAAGGTCACGGCGATCTCGTCGGCCTCGGCGATGACATGGTTGTTGGTCACGACCAGGCCGGCCGGATCGATGACGAAACCCGACCCCAGCGAGGTGACCCGGCGGGTCGGACGGTTGCGGTCGCCCTGCTGGTTGCGGTCGAAGAACTCCTTGAAAAACTCCTCGAAGGGCGATCCGGGCGGGAACTGGAACTCCATCCGGCCCTGGCCGGTCGCGACCTTCTGTGTCGTCGAGATGTTCACCACGGCCGGAGACAGTTCCTCGGCAAGATCGGCGAAGCTGTCCGGCGCCGAGCGCGCGAATGCCGGCGCGGCCAGCATCGCGAGGATACACGCCGCGACGAGGACCAGCGTCGATGGCCAGCGCCAGTCGACGGCCCGCCGGCGGGCGGCCGCCCGGTAACAACCCCGTTGCTTTGCGTTTATCTCTGTCACGAGATTTCTCCTTAGCGACGATGACCGGCGCCTCCGGCGAGAGGCCGCCGTCCGCGAACAGAATTAGTCCCAAGACGTGAGGCTTTCAAGCATAGCCCCGGAGCCGGTGATGTGGCCGACAAATGTGCGCGAATTATGGCGGTAACGAAAAATTGCCCGCCGCCGGCGATGCCGGGATGGCCTCAGCGCGTCCAATGGTCGACGGCCCAGATGATCCCGACGCCGGCCGTCGCCATGCCGAACCCGACCATGCGCAACTGCTCGTCCGGGCGCTTGATGAGCTCGGCCATCATCTGCTTCATGAAGGCCGGCGCGAGCGCATAGACCGCGCCTTCGATCACCAGCAGCAGCGCGACGGCCAGAACGAATGTGCTCATGCCCGGGCCGGCCTATCCGGCGCCAGCCCGGTCACGGGGCACCGGCAGCCATCCGGCGGCCTAGGGGCTGCCGGCCCCGCGGATGCTGTTGAAGTACCGGAAGAAGTCGCTGTCCGGCGAAAGAACGAGCGAGGTGTCATCGGCGTTCAATGACCGCTGATAGGCCTGCATGGTGCGGTAGAAGCTGAAGAATTCGGGGTCCCGGGCGAAGGCGTCGGCGAAAATGCGGTTGCGCCGGCCATCGCCCTCGCCGCGCAGGATCTCGGACTGCTTGCGGGCCTCGGCCAGCAGCACCGTGCGCTGCCGGTCGGCCTCGGCGCGGATCTTCTGCGCCTGCTCGGCACCGCGGGCGCGGGCCTCGCGGGCGTCGCGCTCGCGTTCCGCCTGCATGCGCCGGAACACCGCCTGGCTGTTGGCCTCGGGCAGGTCGGCCCGCTTGATGCGGACATCGATGATGCGGATGCCGAGCTTTCCCGCCTCGAGATTCACGTCATCACTGATCCGGCGCATCAGATCGCCGCGCTCGCCCGACAGCACGAACTGCAGCTCGACCGTACCGAGCGCCTTGCGCAGGTTCGAGTTGATGATGTTCGACAGACGCGAGCGGGCGACGTCCTCGTTGTTCACGGTCTGGAAATAGCGCAGCGGGTCCTCGATCCGGAACCGGGCATAGGAGTCGACGACGATTCGCTTCTTGTCCGAGGCGATGACCTCTTCCGCCGGCGCGTCCAGATCGAGAATGCGCTTCTCCAGCAGCACCACGTTCTGCCAGGGCAGCTTGAACTCCAGGCCCGGCTCCTGAACGATCTTGATCGGCTCGCCGAACTGCAGCAGCAGCGACTGCTGGGTCTCGTGAACCGTGTAGATCGAGGTATAGGCGACGATTCCCAGCACGCCGAGGATGGCGCCGAGAATGGCGAGTTTGTTCTGGGTCATTGGCGTGTCCCGGTGTTGCCCTGCGCGTTGCCGGCGCGCGGGCCGCTGTTCCGCTGGAGCTCGTTCAACGGCAGGTAGGGCACCACGCCCGAGCCGCCGCCTTCGCTGCTGTCGATCACGATCTTGTTCATGCCGCCGAGCACGTTCTCCATGGTCTCCAGATAGATCCGCTCGCGGATCACGTCCTTGGACTGGCGGTACTCGTCATAGATCGAGAGGAAGCGCGCGACCTCGCCCTCGGCGTCGGCGACGACCTGCTCGCGGTAGCCCTCGGCGTCCTGGCGGATCTGCTCGGCCTCGCCGCGGGCCCGCGGGATGATGTCGTTGGCATAGGCCTGGGCCTCGTTGCGCATCCGCTCCTGGTCGGCGTTCGCGGCCTGGACGTCGCGGAAGGCGTCGATCACCTGCGCCGGCGGGTCGGATTTCTGCAGCTTGACCTGCGTGATCAGGATGCCGGCGCCATAGTCGTCGAGCGTCGCCTGCATCGCTTCCTGGGTTTCGATCTCGACCTGCTCGCGGCCTTCCGTCAGCACGTCGTCGATCTGGCTGCGGCCGACGACCTCGCGCATCATGCTCTCGGCCACCGCCTTCACCGTGCGCTCGGGCTGCTGGATGTTGAACAGGTAGTTGCGGGCGTTGTTGATCTGCCAGAACACCGCGAAATCGATATCGACGATGTTCTCGTCACCGGTCAGCATCAGGCTTTCTTCCGGCACGTCGCGGGCGGACCCGGGCCGGCCGAACTCGCCGGCGCTGCGGAAGCCGACATCGATCCGGTTGACGCGCGTGACCTTCGGCGTCAGCACGGTCTCGATGGGCGACGGCATGTGGTAGTTCAGACCGGGCTGGGTGGTCTGCACGAACTTGCCAAAGCGCAGGACCACGCCCTGCTCGTCCGGCTGCACCCGGTAGAACCCGCTGAACATCCAGGCGGCGATGATCACCAGGAGGCCGAGAAGCAGCCCCTTCGATCCCCATCTGCCGCCCGGGACCATGCCCTTGAAGCGGTCCTGACCCTTACGCAGAATTTCTTCGAGATTGGGCGGCTGGCCGCCGCCGGACGGTCCCTGGCCCCAGGGGCCACGGTTGCCACCGCCGCCACCCTGCCATCCGCCGCCCTGATTGCTCCAAGGCATCCGTTATCCGTTCCTGTTCTTCCCGGCTGTCGCGCCTGACTGTCGAGGCTATATATAGGCTATATACGTCGTTGATTAGGCAAATACATCGGATGCCCGTTTCTGTTGGCGCGGTTTATATGACACCTGCCCGGCCCGCGCAATGCGCGCAAGGGCCGGCATCCGGGGTCCGGGACCTGTCGGCGATCGGGGAAAACGATCATTTCTGGGGAAGGATGGCATGGCCCGGGTGAGTGAAAGCCAGGTACTGGAGGCCCTGAAGGCGGTCCGCGACCCCGATCGCGGCGACGACGTGGTCACGCTCGGCATGATCGACGGGCTGGCCGTGAAGGACGGCAATGTCGGCTTCATGCTGGAGGTGGATCCGCGGCGGGGGCCGGCGCTGGAGCCGCTGCGCAAGGCCTGCGAGGACGCCGTCAACGCCCTGCCGGGCGTCGTTTCGGTCAGCGCCGTGATGACGGCGCATAGCGCCAGCACCACCGCGGCGGCCCCGCCACCGCCGCAACAGCCGCGGCAACCATCCGGCCAGCGCCCGGCCGTCGGCGGCGGCCGGCTGGAGATGCCGGAGGTCGGCGCGATCATCGCCGTGGCCTCGGGCAAGGGCGGCGTCGGCAAGTCGACGACGGCGGTGAACATCGCGCTCGGCCTGTCGGCGCTGGGCCTGCGCGTCGGCATCCTGGACGCCGACATCTACGGCCCGTCGATCCCGCGCATGCTGGGCATTACCGGCAAGCCGCACAGCGACGGCGACAAGCTCGATCCGATGCGCAATTACGGCCTGGTCTGCATGTCGATCGGCTTCCTGGTCGAGGAGGACACGCCGATGATCTGGCGCGGCCCCATGGTGATGAGCGCGCTGGAGCAGATGCTGCGCGACGTCCGCTGGGGGGCGCTGGACGTGCTGGTGCTGGACATGCCGCCGGGCACGGGCGATGCCCAACTGACGATCTCGCAGCGCATCGCCGTGACCGGCGCGATCATCGTCTCGACCCCGCAGGACGTCGCCCTGATCGATGCCCGCAAGGGCCTGAACATGTTCCGCCGGGTCGAGATCCCGGTGCTCGGCCTGGTCGAGAACATGAGCTATTTCATCTGCCCGAGCTGCGGCGAGCGGTCGGAGATCTTCGGCCATGGCGGCGCCCGCCAGACGGCGGCCGAGCTCGGCATGGACTTTCTCGGCGAGGTGCCGCTGCACATGGCGATCCGCGAGACCTCGGACGCCGGCGCGCCGATCGTCGCGACGCAGCCCGATTCGCCCCAGGCCCAGGCCTATCTGGCGGTGGCGGCGATGGTGGCGGAAAAGATCGACGCCCAGCACGCCGGCGGCGCCCGCAAGCCGCCGCGTATCGTGGTCATGTAGCACGAGGGGGCCGGGACATGATGCCATTGCGCTTCGGCGACGTGACGGTCGAACGCCTGGTCGAGGCGGAAGGCCCGGGCTTCTTTCCGGGCTTTCTGATCCCCGACTGCGACGAGGAGGTCCTGACGGCCGAACGGGACTGGCTGCGGCCGCACTTCCATCATGGCGAGACGGGGCGGCTGATCATGAGCGTGCACAGCTATGTCGTGCGCACGCCCAAGCACACGATCCTGGTCGACACCTGCGTCGGCAACGACAAGGACCGGCCGTCGACCAAGCCCTGGCATCACCTGCAGACGCCCTGGCTGGAGAACCTGCGCGCCATGGGCGTGGCGCCGGAAGACGTCGACTACGTGATGTGCACGCATCTGCATGTCGATCACGTCGGCTGGAACACGCGGCTGGTCGACGGGCGATGGGTGCCGACGTTTCCGAACGCCAGATACCTGTTTCACAAGGACGAGTACGCGCACTGGGAAGCCGCCGAGGCCGCCTCGCCGGACGCCGGCGGCAGCGGCGGCAGCGACGGCTGCTTCACCGACAGCGTGCTGCCGGTGATGGCGGCCGGCCAGGCCGTCCTGGTCGACAACGGCCACAGCCTCGACGATACGTTCTGGCTGGACGATACCCGCGGCCATTCGCCGGGACATGTCGCCATCCGCATGGCCGCCGGCGGCCACGAGGCGGTGTTCAGCGGCGACCTGATGCATCATCCCATTCAGGCCATGTATCCGGAGTGGAACAGCCGGTTCTGTCACGATCCCGAGATGTCGCGGGCGACGCGCCGGCGCTTCGTGGACGGCCATGCCGAGCGCGACGTGACCGTGCTGGCGGCGCATTTCGCCGCGCCGACCGCCGGCCGCATCGTCGCCAACGGCGACCGCTGCCGCTTCCAGGTTTAGGTGCCTTCTCGCCGCCGCGGGCCGATAATGAATTACTCGCGGCCCAAAAGAAGCCGTCATGCTGGCGCAGGCCAGCATCCAGCGGCATCACGAACTGTTGAAAAACAACAAATATGGATCCTGGCCTTCGCCAGGATGACAACCTGGGTGGCTTCGGTGCGATTTCTTCACACGCTCTCGGCATGAGGTCGCGCGGTGACAGTCAAGCGCGCAGGACGGCGTCCGTAAGCGGCGAGACAGCGGCGGCGGCGCGGTCGATACTGGCGGCCTGACATCCCCCTGCCCGATCGGTCTCCCATGTTCCATGGCTGGAAAGTCGTCGCCGCCGCCTTCGTCGTCGCCCTGTTCGGCTGGGGCCTGGGCTTCTACGGGCCGGGTATCTATCTCGCGGCGCTGACCCGGACGCACGGCTGGGACATCGCCACCATCGCCTCGGCGATCACCTTCTACTACCTGGTCGGCGCGACGATCACGATCTATGCCGGCGACCTGTTCGAGCGCTTCGGGCCGCGCCTGATGGTGACGGCCGGCGCGGTGACGATGGCCGCCGGCGTCGCCGGCATCGGCGCCGTCAGCGCGCCCTGGATGGTCTTCGCCGCCTTCCTGGTCATGGGCTTCGGCTGGGCCTGCATGGGCGGGGCGGCGATCAACCTGATCGTCGCGCCCTGGTTCGAGCGGCGGCGCGGCCTGGCGATCAGCCTGGCGCTGAACGGCGCCAGTTGCGGCGGCGTGGTGATCGCGCCGGCCCTGATCTTCCTGATCGCCACGCTCGGCTTCGCCGGCGGCATGCAGGTGGCCGCCGCCGGCATGCTGGTCCTGCTGCTGCCGCTGGTCTGGCTCTGGGTGCGCCGGCGGCCCGGCGATCTGGGCCTGCGGCCGGACGGGCGGACCGACACACCCCCGGCGGACGCGCGGCCGCGGGCCGAACCGCCGCTGCGGCGGGCGAGCCTGTTCGGCCGCCTGAACTTCTGGACCATCTCGGCGCCGTTCGCGCTGGGCCTGTTGGCCCAGGTCGGGTTCCTGACCCACCAGGCGGCCTATCTCGGCCCGGTGCTGGGCAGCGGCGGGGCCGCGCTGGCGATCAGCATCACCACCGCCGCCGCCGTCGTCGGCCGCCTGGCCATGGGCCTGGTCGTCGATGCCGTCGACAAGCGCCGGGCGGCCTGCGGCAACTTCCTGCTGCAGACGGCCGCCATCGGGCTGATGCTGCTCTACCCCGAGCCGCGCCTGCTCTATCTCTACTGCGCGGTCTTCGGCCTGGGTGTCGGCAACATGATCACCTTCCCGCCGCTGATCGTTCAGGCTGAGTTCCCCGCCGCCCATTTCGGCCGCGTCGTCAGCCTGATCCTGGCCATCAACCAGTACGCCTTCGCCTTCGGCCCCGGCCTGCTGGGCTGGCTGCGCGACTGGTCCGGCGGCTATGACGCCGCGCTGGTCGCCTGCGGCCTGCTTCTGATCGCGGCGGCAGCCTCGGTGCTGGTCCGGCCACGGCCCGGCACGGCTGTGTCCGCGCGGCCGGAAGCGAGATAACGCCGGATCGGATACGCCACGCACCGCGCTAGACAAACATCGGTTCCGGCCGGATACTAACCGGCAGACCCGGTACAGGCCTCGATGGAGCGTGGCGTGACAGGTCCGGCATACGATCCGGCGAAAGGCGACAGGGTCGACTTCGCCATTTCCATCCTCGGTTTCATCGCCATACTGACGCCGCTAACGCTGTGGCTGTCGTGGTCGACGACGGTCTATTACCTGGCCCTGTCCGTCGGCGTCGGCGCCTGCCTGATCGTCGTCGCGCTGACCAGGCTGTTTCCCGAACCACGCGTATCGGCCGCGCCGGACCACAGCGGCCAAAGGAGGTAACGACGCATGTTCGACCTCACACGCCAGCGCCTGCTGGACCGGATCAAGCTGCAATATGGCGGGCACAAGAAGCCGTCGGACGGCATGTGCGCCATGGAGATGGTCGCCTACCTGGCCGGCGAGGGCCACAGCTACCATCCGGAATGCGCCTGCCCGGTGCTGACGGCCTATACGATCCGCCTGAACGATTCCATGCCGACGGAATGGCGGCAGCGGCTGAGGCCCTATCTGCCGCTGCTGATCGGGACCCGCGACGACCATACCGTCGCCCGCGCGGAGCTGCTGGCCTGGCGGGCGATCCGCGCCTTCGCGCCGATCGCGCTGGAAGCCTGCGGCCTGCGTGACAGCGCCGCGCGCCTGCGCAACGTCAAGGGCGACCTGGCCGACGCCGCCGACGCGGCCTATGCCGCCTATCCCGGCCCGCAGATTCCCGCCGCCTGCCGCGCGGCCGTGGTGCAGGCGGCGCATGCCGCGCACGGCGCGCATGCCGCCGGGGCCGGCCGGGCCGCGCACCTGTCGCGCGCCATCGACGCCTCGGACGCGGCCGACGCCGCCATCGCCGCGGTGCGGCTGTCGGGCAGCGACGACGTCTGGGTGCTGACGCTGCAGGTGCTGGACGAGGCGATCGCCATCGGCGCCGACGAGCGCGCGCCGGTGGAGATGGAGGTCGCCACCGAGGACCCGGAGGCCGAGACGGTCAGGTCCTGACCGGCGGCGGGTCCAGCGGCGCGGCGGTCCGCGCCAGCAGCTCGATCGCGGCCGTGACGCCGCCGGGGCGGTGGGGAACGCCGCAGACCCGCAGGCCGGCCTCGACGCCGGCCAGCGCGCCCAGGATCATCGGCTCGTTCAAGTCGCCCATATGGCCGATGCGAAAGGCACGCCCCTCGAGCCGTCCCAGGCCGCCACCGAGGGAGACGCCGAAGCGTTCGCGGCATACCGTGCGCACCCGCTCGCCGTCGAAACCGTCCGGCACCAGGATGGTCGTGACCGAGTTCGCGCGCTCGGCCGGCTGAAGCGCGTTGAACGCGACGCCGCCGTCCTCGCCCCAGACGCCGACGGCCCGCCGAACCGCGTCGGCCAGGCGCCGGTGGCGCGCGAAGACCGCCTCCAGCCCCTCCTCCATGACCATGTCGATGGCTTCGCGCAGGCCGTAGATCAGATGCTCGGGCGCGGTGCCGCAGAAGCGGATGTACTGTGCCTCGGTCAGCCGCTCGCGCCAGTCCCAGTAGTTCCGCGGCATGGTGCTTTCGCGCCCGGCGGCGATGGCCTTCTCGCCGACGGCGGTGAAGCTGAGCCCCGGCGGCAGCATCAGGCCCTTCTGCGAGGCGCCGACCGCGACGTCCACCCGCCAGTCGTCCATGCGGAAGTCGACGGTGCCGAGCGAGGCGATGGTATCGACCATGAGCAGTGCAGGGTGGCGCGCATTGTCGATGGCGCGCCGCACCGCCGGCACGTCGCTGGTCACGCCGGTGGCCGTGTCGGTGTGCACCATCAGAACGGCCTTCACCGTCCGCGCCCCGTCCTCGGCCAGCCGCGCCTCGACCATGGCCGGGTCGATGCCGTGGCGCCAGTCGCCCGGCAGGTAATCGACGACGATGCCGAGCGCTTCGGCCATCCGCGACCAGCTTGCCGAGAAGTTGCCGGTCTCGGGCACGATGACACGGTCGCCGGGCGACAGCGTGTTGGCCAGCGCCGCCTCCCAGGCGCCATGGCCGGACGCGGCGTAGATGAAGACCGGACCGGCGCAGCGGAAGATCGGCTTCAGGTCCTCGAAGCAGCTTCGCGCCAGCGCGGTGAAGACGGGGCCGGAGAAATCCACCGCCGGCCGATGCATGGCCCGCAGCAGCCGGTCGGGGATGTTGGTCGGGCCGGGCGTATGCAGGAACTCGCGGCCGCGCGTGACGTGGCTCATGACGATCTCGCCGATTCCGATTTTCGCCGCCAAACGGCGGCGCGTGCCGGACAGGGCGGGCGTCCGCGCGCCGGCGGCCCACCGCCGGGCGCTGGACATCCCGATCACGCGCTTCATATCATTTCAAGATCGACGGTGAAACTCGGCAAAGCCGGTGTCCATGGCACAAGAACGAATGGCGGGCCGACGAGGGCATGGGAGATGAGCGCGGCATCGGATCATCGCGGGGGCCTGTTCGCGCACAGGACGTTCACCACCTATCCGATCGACACGCCGCCGGCCGCCTTTGGCCCCTTCGCGGCGATCATCGAGCTGTGGCACGGCAAGCGCCGGCAGGGCCGGCTGCCGGCCTGGCGCGATTTCGACTTCCGTGACTTCCGCGGCTGGCACGGCATGATCATTGTCGACGACGTGGTGTCGATGACGCCGTTCGACATGCGCTGCCGCCTCTGGGGCAGCCGGCTGACCGAGATCCTGGGCATCGACGAGACCGGCATGCGGCTGAGCGAGTCGCCGGCGGCCGTGGAGCCCGGCCTGGTCGAGGTCAACCGCGCGGTCGTCGCCGACCGGCGCATCGGCCTCGGCGTCGGCCGGGTCTGGAGCTACCGGCGCGCCATCGAAGCCACGGTCGTCAAGCTGCCGTGCGCCAGCGACGGCGAGCACACCGACGTCGTTCTGTCCGCCTGCAAGGAAGATTTCGCGCTGAGCGTCGACCGGGCCGGCTGACCGGGCCGGCGTCAGCCGTCGCGGTCCAGCGCCGTCATCAATTCACGCCACTCGCGGGCCGAGAGGCCGCTCGACTCCTGATCGACCGCCTCGCCGGCAAGCAGCCGCCTGATCACCGCGAGGCCGGTCTTGGAGACATGCGTGCCGCCGAGCTGGTATTCGAGATAGGCCTCGTAGGCGAGCGGCACCCAGCGTTTCACGGTCTCCAGCATGGCCTCGGCATAGACCCGGATCTCGTACTGGGCATGGCTGTCGGCGCGCAGGCCGAGGAAGTGCATGAGGTTGTGCAGGTCGCATTTCCAGTACCACTGCGTATAGATATTGAGCGGCAGGTTCATGCGGGCGAGCTCACGCGCCAGGCCGTCACGGGCGGGGTCGATGACGTTGCCCGCGTCGTCCTCGTTCAGCATTTCCTGGTAGTTGGCATAGTTCCGGGCCGCGTCCTCGCGCAGGATGTCCAGCACCCGGGCCGCCTGCGCGCCCGACAGCACCGCGCCGCGGCCCTGCCGGTTGGCGGTCGACTGCACCGCCAGCGCCTCGGGCTCGGGGATGTAGAATTCCCGGTCCAGCACCGAATAGCGGGCCGAATACTCGTTCACGTTGGCGGTGCGATGGCGGATCCATTGCCGGGCCACGAAGACCGGCAGCTTCACGTGATACTTGATCTCGCACATCTCCAGCGGCGTGGTGTGCCGGTGGCGCACGAGATAGCGGATCAGGCCGGCGTCCTGGCGCATCTTCTTGGTGCCGCGGCCATAGGAGACCCGCGCCGCCTGCACGATGGCGGCATCGTCGCCCATATAGTCGACGACCCGCACGAAGCCGTGGTCCAGCACCGGGATGGCCTGATAGAGGATGTCCTCCAGCGCCGGCACGGTCGCGCGCCGGGTCGGCCGGGATTCGGCCTGCTGACTGTCGATCTCGTTCTGCTGGTCCGTGGTCAGGGGCATGTGCTGCTCCGGCGGGGGCGATCCGGCGTCGCGCCGCCGGGCCCAGGGCTGGGTTCGGCAACCTACTCCCTCGGTCGCCGGCCTGCCAACCGCCCCCCGGCGGGGGTAAGGCGGCCCCGGTCCCGCCCCTTCCGATTTGGCGTGAAAACGCCTATATTTAGGCTGCCGGAGATATCCGGCTATGGCGCTAAACGCCGTACGGAATAGACGTAGCGGACCCGGGGGCGGTACCCGGCGCCTCC